>CAMZLC010000032.1 GCA_947311605.1 uncultured Sulfurovum sp. | reverse complement strand
TGTGTGGCTACTCATCTCTGTTGTCCCAGGTGCGATAGATATCGACACCGACGGCATAGATGAAGAGCCTCTGGCTAAAGCTGTGCAGCTTGATATCTCTGCATCGCCCTGATACGCCTTTCTCGACCGATTTAGAGAGTGCAGCGATGATCTGATCCATGACCCCGTATCCGTGGGTATGCCCTCTGTTGATGCTATTGATCGCGACATAAAGAGTAAAACTAAATGTTCCAGCGTCGAGCATAGCACTGCTAGGGACAAAGCGGTCAAACACCAGATAGTTGCCATAGTGGTTGATCTCTTTGCCGACATCCAGCTCTACGATCTCCAGCCCCTCGAAGATCCGTTTGAGATCGGCAGCAGCTGCGGTGACCATCTCAGTACGCACTCTTGCGTCTGCCCACCCTGACCCTGGAGGAGACTGTGCGGCTCTCTCCTGTGTCTGGATCGGTGACGATGGTGTTGGCACCCTTGAGTGCTGCGAGTGCCTGCTTGTAATTGCTCAGATCGACATCAGTAGGGGGCACATCTGCCAGAAGCAGGAAGCGATAGTAGGCGATATCCAGCCGAAAGGGCTCTACGATATCCTTCTCTCCTACGATCGCCTGCATCTCCGTGATAGCAAACCCAAACAGTTCCTCTTTTGCCAGCAGCTCCTCGGAGTAGCTGACACCGGTCTGGACGCGGAGTTTGAGTTTGTCTATCATCATTACTTAGCCTTTTGTGCTTTGGTGAGCTGCCCTTTGAGGGCAGAAATCTCTTTTTTGAGTGCCACTACTTCTGTTTGTGCCTCCTCCTTGCAGTCTAAGAGCTGCTCCTGGAGACTGGCGATGAGGGCTTCACTCTTGGCTGCCCCCTCTGCGGCGGTGTCGAGTGCTGTCTCATTCTTGGCAAGTCGCTCCTTGGCATCGGAGAGCTGCTCTTTGATGGAGGCAAGCTCATCATCCAGCTTCTCTACAGTCTGCGCCAGCAGAGAGCCTGACTTGGCAGCAGCCTGTGCCGTGCGGGTCTCTTTGTCTCCTTCCTTTCTCAGCTTCTCTCTGAGTTTTTTTACCTGATCACGGTTGTTCATTAGTTCACTCCTGTTGATTTGTATGCCAGCTGCCAGAGTCCAAAGCCCACATTGTCCTCACTCTCTGCAGAGTAGCGATATTTCTTTCGCATAAAGGCGTTCTCGTCGGTCGGGCTGTCCATGGATACCAGCTTGGGCTTCTCATTGATCTGCACGATAAAGGGCTTGAGCGGCTTGCTGACGTCCAGCAGATACCAGGCCGTGGCATCCGTTAGATCATCGACGACGATATACTCTGCCATCCCTTTGGTGATATTGCTCTCTCCGCTGCCGATCGTATCGGACTTGAGGACCTTGATCGCTTCACCCTCCAGCTCAGGAGGGACTACCAGCAGCGTCGGCTTGATCTTGAGTGATCTGCCGCTGTCTGATACCAGCCCATACATAGACTCTCTGGCACTTAGGAAGGAGGCCTGAGAGAGGGCTTTGTCTCCGAGGTTGGAAAAGGCGATACCGCCGATATCATGGTCCGTGGCAAACATAGGCTTGCCGTCATAACAATCACCATTGTCCTCTACCATCTCCCAGAGGATCTCGTCATAGTGCGACCCTCCCTCGTGACCCATCTGCTGGATGCGTGGCTTGACGATGCCGAGATTGTCATACTTGATGTCATCACGGTCTACCTCGATAGTGGCTTCCCAGTCTTTCTTCTGTATACTGTATTCGTGTGCTTTGAGGTCTTTTAGGACTTTGTCCCCGATCCACTCTCGCATCTTGGGGGTGTCGCCCAGCCAGGCGTAGGAGACCGTGAGGCTCTTGACATTCTCTACGACGAACGCCACCTTCCTGTAGTGGGATTCTGCCCCCTTGAAGGCGTCATTGAATAGCTTGGAAAAACTCTTGCTCATTGCCTTGAGTATGTTTGCGTTGATGATCATGTTAGTGGTCCTCCTCTGTCATACCCAGCTGTGCAGCGACTGCCGCCTCTTCCGGGGTGATGTGGTTGTGCTCTTGGGTGCCCTCTGGGGCGAGCTGCTCTCCGAGCTGCTTCATGCTCTCTGCCTCAGTGGAGAGGTAGTCCTCAAGCATCTTCCCGTTTAGTTGTAGGGCAAAGGCTTTTTTGGCGGGCATCAGCTGTCCGGCGGTGATGGCGGTGTCAATCTTGTTGGTCTGTAGTGCTTTGGCGAGTCTGGCATTGTCCTCTTGCAGGGTGGTGATCTGCGCTGCAGTAGGGGTAGCGGCTGTCTCTTTTTGTGGCATAGGTGTCTCCTTGTTTTCTGTTTTGTTGAGTGCTTCATCGAGCAGGTTTGGCTTGTTGACCAGACCGACCCCCGCCAGAGTGAGCACCTCCATAGTGCCGTGGCTGTCCCGTGCGACGATATACTCTGGGGAGAGGTATCTGAAGAGCCGCTCCGAGATCAGCTCGGTGCCGATAGAGGTCGCAGAGAGAGCGGCATAGATCCCATCCTCTCTCTCCTCCAGCGTGCCGATGTCAAACCAGCCTGCCGCCTTGCCGCCGTAGGTATCCCAGCCGTGGTTGACATTGAGCACGATATCCACAGTGAGCTCCTGTGTGCGACGGATGACGCTCTGGGCATCGACGCGGTAGCTTCTGCCATCTACTCCCTTGACCTCTCCCACGGGAGAGATGCGGATCTTCTCCTCTGTGGCGTCGGCCGCCTGTGCGTTGAGTGCGAGGATGCTGCCGTAGTGCGGTGTGCTCTCCTCGCTGTTGTATTGCCTCATAGAGACTCCTTGTGGTAGGTTTGGATGCTGCCATTATAGAGGCTCTCACTGCCACATGATGGGGACAGCACCCCTAACCGTCATGGTGTCCTCTACTATATAGATAGCCTGCGCAGTGCGGTAGACTATGCCCAAACAAACACGGAGGCAGATACCCATGAGCAGCAAAACAGAGAGAGCCAAACAGCTCTACGCCCAGGGGCACAATATCACCGATATCGCCACAACACTGGGGCTGACGCGCACCACGATCTACACCTACCGCAGCGCCGATCTACAAAATGGGATCGACTGGGATGAGCTGCGCTATCTCAAGCAGACCTCTGCCAAGAGCACGGATGAGAGTGAAAAACGCTTCATGGGCACGCTAATTCTCAACTTCGAAAATGCGATGAAAGATCTAGAGACGGAGGAGAATCCTGCCAAGCGGCTGGAGATACTAACCAAGTTTGTCAATGCCTACTACAAGATCAAGCAGCCGGGCAAAGCAGATACCAAAGGTGCCAAAGCCGCCGGAGCCTCTGAGGCGATCTACACCCTCTCTCAGCTCGCTATCGAGCAGCAGCACGAAGCAGTAGTGCAGTGGCTCAGTGAAAATCATGATCTCATCATAGAGCGTGTTTTGAGCACGATCAAGGGCTAAGGTATGCTGAGGGTCGTCCAAAAAAAGTTAAACGCTTTTGAACGAATTTAAACATAGTTTAAACGGGGTTTAGGATGTGGGACAAAGCACAACAGGAGGAGCTGAGGCGCTATCTCAAAAGCCTGCCGCAGCTCGCACGAGGAGACAAAGCCCCCAGGGTGGCCAAAGCCAAGCGTAACTTCT
The DNA here is from genome assembly GCA_947311605.1 of uncultured Sulfurovum sp. Taxonomy (GTDB): domain Bacteria; phylum Campylobacterota; class Campylobacteria; order Campylobacterales; family Sulfurovaceae; genus JAAXPZ01. The sequence goes on along the minus strand of CAMZLC010000032.1, from coordinate 11,295 downwards.
GGTACTTTATCCGTACTTATATGGCCCACCATATCGACGCAGCGACAGAGGAGAGCTCTGCGTTTCGCCGCTTCGTCCACCAAGACCTCGACCGCCTGGCAAAGAAGCACAAAAAGATAGAGCTGGAAGCCTACAGAGGGGCGGCCAAATCCACAGTCATCGCCAGGCTCTACATCCTCTGGAAGATCGCCAAGGGTGAGACGCGTTTCACTGTGCTACTCTCAGATACTATAGAGGTAGCCAAAGGCAACCTCGAGTTCATCAAAACAGAGATCGAGGAGAACAAAAGCTACGCCTACGACTTTGAGATATCCCCTGGATTCAAATGGGCAGAGGAGGAGGTGATCGTCAAAGCACCGGTAGGATTGGTCAAGATCAAGTGCTACGGTGCAGGCAAGCGTATCAGGGGTGCCAACTTCCTCAGCTTCCGCCCCGATCTCATCATCCTGGATGATATAGAGAATGACGAGAATGTCGAATCCAAGCGACAAAGAGACAAACTCTACAACTGGTTCAAAAAAGCCATCCTCAAGCTGCCCGCACGCAAGAAGCCCTATATCCTCATCGTCATCGGCACGATACTGCATCACGACTCCGTGCTCTCGCGCATCTCCAAGCGTAAGGACTTCTACCATCGGAGCTTCCCGCTGGTCATCCGCTTCCCTCGCAACAGGGAGGCGTGGGAGCAGCTCTATACCCTCTCTCCAGACGAGGCACGCAGACGCTATGAGGCACGCAAGCGCTATTATGACTATGAGGCACAGCTGGATGATGACCAGATTGATCTCTTTGAGGTGATGATGGAGTATTTTGAGGATATAGACGCCTTTATGTCCGAGCTGCAAAATACGCCCATCACCCAGGAGAAGCTGATCTTCGGCGGCTATACAGAGTATAGCGAGAGCCCCAAGTGTGATGCTTACTACATCGCAGTAGACCCCAGCCTGGGCAAGAGCAAAAAGGGTGACTACTTCGGCATAGGCTACCTGGGCTACCACAAAGAGAGCAAAAAGCTCTATGCGCGCATCAAGGGCTACAAGATCCCTGCCATAGATATGATCCCCAAGATCATAGAGCTCTATCTGGAGCTCAAACGCACCGGCAAACCGGTGACACTGGCGATAGAGACGGTGGCGTTTCAGGAGTTTTACAAAGACACGATCAAGCTCTTTGCCCGCAGTCATGACATCCATATCCCTGTCATCACCTACAACAACACCGCCCCCAAGGAGCTACGCATCGAGGCGATGGCACCGCTGGTGAGGGACGAGACGATCCTCATCCACCAGCACGACTACCTGCTCAAAGAGGAGCTGGACACCTACCCCAAGGCCGCCCACGATGACCTGCTGGACACGCTGGAGATGGCACACCGCAGCTTCAGCGGGGTGAGTGTGGCAGACTATCGGGCGATCCGGCGTGCTGTCGAAAACAGCCGCTACAAATTTTTACACAGTAGGAGTAGATATGCTTAGGTTTTGGAAGAAAAAACAGACCCACAACAGACAACCCACACCCCCGACTGCCCACAGACAGATCAGGCTGGATATCAAGGACCGCAGCGAAGCGATGACAGGCGTGACGATCCAGCAGGTCAAGGAGATACTCACCGGAGATGACCTCTCCCAGACAGTGCGCCTCTTCGACCTCATGGTGCAGAGAGACCTACACCTCTCAGGCGCACTCTCACAGCGACGCGATCAGATGCAGACACTGCCGTACAAGATCGAGGGAGAGCCGCAGGAGGTGGCGCTGGCAGAGGATTACCTCAAGCAGATAGGCCTAGGCACACTGTTGCAGGAGCTCAGCTCCGCCCTGGTATATGGCTTCAGCGTGCAGGATCTGGTCTGGGAGCCTATGACGCTGGACAACAAGGCAGCGATCGCCCCACGCCCCACGCTGCTCTCCCCGCGATACTTCGCCTACGACCACAGCAAGCAGAGCGACAGGCAGGGACTCTACTATACACAAAACGAGAAAAAAAGATATATCAGCACTCTGGACAGACGCAAGATACTCCTGCACCTGCACCGCACAGAGACGGAGCAGATAGAACGCTACTCTCCTCTATACAAAGCTGCTTGGTTTGTCGCACTCAAGCATCAGGTGATCGCCTCAAATATGCAGTGGTTTGACGCTCTAGGGGTGCCACCGCTCATCATCGCTACAGATACGGCCGATGCCAAGGTGCTGGATGATGTGCTCTACCAGGCCCTCTCTCTGCGCTCCAATGCCGTGGGGATCTTCCCCAAAGAGGTCGATGCCAAACTGCTCACCGAAGGGGTGGGCAGCAAGGCGGACTTCCTCAGCTTTATCCACTACATAGATGAGCAGGTGAGTTTCTTCATCACCGGGCAGACGCTGGCGACCGGCTCTGGCAGCACAGGCTCCTATGCCCAGGCCAAAGAGCATGCCAACCGGCTCTATGAGAAGCTCTCTCTGGATGCACGCCTCTATGCCGCGACCCTCACGGATCTACTCAACAAGATCATCACCGCCAACTTCTCTACCCCCAAAGGGGTCACGCTACGCTTCACCGTCAAAAAAAAGGGAGACAAAAAAGAGGACTCCGAGGTGGTCAAAAACCTCACCCAGAGCGGCTATGAGATCCCCACGGCGTATATAGAGGAGCAGTTTGGCATCAAGGGCGTCACCAAAGCCCCCGCCCCAGAGCACAACCATACCCACTCTAGTGACCTCGATCTCTATACACCTCCGGCTCGCAGACCAAACCAACACAACCACAACACTACTACCCCTCTCAAGCCGCTCGATCGCGTCAGTGCAGAGATCGTAAACAGCGATTTAAGAGGGGTTGAAGAGGCATTGACGCAGCGACTGCTGCAGGCGATCCAGGAGGCCGACAGCTATGAAGAGGCCTATGCCCTGCTGGTGGAGGATGAGCAGATCGACACGGAGATGCTGGAGAGGCTGCTCTCCCGTATGATCGCCAACGCCCAGCTGGCAGGATTGGGTGATGCGGTTTAGCTGGAGTCAGGAGCCCAGTGCGGCGATCGCCTATCTGCGCAAAAAGAAGCCAGAACGCCACTTCGACTATGACGAGATCATGCATGAGGCACACCACAAAGCCTTCACCGTCGCCAAGATCACAGAGCTAGATCTGCTCAGCGATATCCAGGACTCCCTCATCCGGGCACGCCGGGAGGGGATATCCTTTGCGGCATGGAAAAAAGAGCTCAAGCCCACCCTCAAACAAAAGGGCTGGTGGGGCCGCACAGAGGTAGCCAATCCCAAGACGGGCGAGGTCAAAGAGATCTATGTAGGTAGCAGGAGACTGCGCAACATCTTCTACACCAACACCCGTGTCGCCTACAATGTCGGCAGGGCGCAGGCACAGTATCAGCTGCCAGACGCTGTCTATCTGCGCTATGTGGCGATACTGGACAGCAGGGTCAGACCCAAGCATGCCAAAAATCACGGCATCATCAGACACAGAGACGATCCCTTTTGGGCGACACACTACCCGCCCAACGGCTGGAACTGCCGCTGCCGCGTGCAAGCCTACAGCAAGGCAGCGATAGCACGCAGAGGCTGGGAGGAGAAACTCAGCGCACCACTGCACGACATCGCACACCCAGACTGGCGGTATGATGTGCGAAAGGGCAGCCGTTTTTTTGACACAGAGGGGATGAGGATATGTTTCGAAGGCGAAGAGCACAATGCCACGCAAAAGCCGTGCCCACAAACAAAGCCCTCTCTACTAAGCTATAGGGAGTATGGACTGCCATCATTGGCGAAGATAGACAGAGGTAAATTAGATAAATCTCCCAAGGAGTTACCAAAATCCAAAACAAACAAAGAAGCTGTGCAGGCATTATCTAGGGTTTTGTTGGGCAACAAAAAGACCAGAACCATCAAAACACCTATAATTGAAACTATCGTAGATGTGGCACTTGTTGAGCATGTCATCAATCATCATCCTCGTTCAGAAGCAAGAGAAAGATATGCACATTACATTGTGCCAACACTAGAAACACCACTAGAGATATGGGCAACGGATGAAAAAGATACTGGCTCAAGCTACAAGAGAAGATTTTACTTTATAAAGATGTTTCAAGAAAAAGGAAAAAACATCTTTGTCGTGGTAAAGCTTTTACGAGATGGAGCGTTTGTATGGACGGTCATTAAAAGAAGTAAATTAAAAGGACTGGATAATAAAAGAGTGGGAGTGCTACTGTATAATGATGGAAAGATATATGACACCAATACAACTCAAGGTTCAAAGTAGTTTACTTGGCTGATTGAGACATAACTGACTACTCAGAATATAGACTCAACCCAATCTACTGGTGTCATAGTGATAGTATATCAAAAAGGAGGCGAATATGCAAGCCAGCATCGAGATAGAGGGCATCGAAGAGATACAGGCAACACTCTCACGCCTCCAGCGCAGAGTCGCCCATCTCCAGCCGGTGATGGCAGAGATAGGCAACACGATCCAAAACCGCATAGAGCAGAGCTTCGAGGAGAGCCGCTCGCCTTTTGGCAAGGGGTGGACACCCTCTAAAAAAGCTTCCGGCAAGACACTCATAGACTCAGGCACACTAAGCGGCTCATTTGTCTCCACCCCCACAGAGAGCGAGGTCAGTGTAGGCACCAATCTCATCTATGCTGCGATACATCATTATGGTGGCAAAGCCGGCAGAGGGCATCGCGTCACGCTGCCGGCACGGCCGTTTATACCGATAGACGAGGGTCAGGGGCTGGAGAGTGGTGTGCAGGAGGAGATAGTGGAGATGTTGGGAGCGTGGATACTGGAGGTCTAGGGTTAGGCACTGCCCCCATCAAAAAGCGAGGGCGTAGCGGGTCTGGTCTCCTCTGCGGCCTCTGTGATGATGCGACGGACATGGCGCTCGGAGGTGTTGTAGGTGTGTGCCAGCGCGGCATAGTTGTATCCCGTAAACGCCTTCACTATCCGCTCCTTGTAGTCAGGTCTGCGGGCAGGGATATAGAGCTCCTCTCCGCCATAAGTCCGATGGATGCGATCCAGAGAGGCACCCTTGGCGATATCGTCGTAGATATCTTCTATCGTAAACCAAGCCATTAGTTACCTCCTTGGTAGTGTGGATTGTTGGCACAAATATCATCCAGGACAATAAGATCAGGGCGGAAGCCTCCTTTATCAAAAGATGCCCTGGGCTGTGGCTTGATGCCTTTGACCGCCGCGATGAGACGCGATACCTCTGTAGGAGAGAGTGTCTCTGTATCCTCCGGGTGATACTTGAGCACCCGGTGGGCAAAAGAGAGCAGTGCCTCTAGGGTAGGTGTCTTGGCACGCTGACTCCAGAGATGATGCAGGTAGGCTATCTGCTGCGCTGAGGCGTGGTTGGTTGGTACTGTCTCCCTCTTCATCTCCATATACGCCACCAGTTCTATAAGCTTCTCCAGGCTAAGCTCTTTGGAACTATCGACCCGAAGGTGCTTCTTGAGCCAGGCACGGTAGGCGATAGGATCCTCGGCATAGAGTGCCAGATATCTGGGGGCGGTATGCAGCCGCCGCAGCAGGCTGATCTGATACCCCCGCTGCTTGGTAGTCATAGCTGGCTCCTGCTCTGCTCAAGCCAGGTGAGCAGGCTCTCTCTCTTTTGGGCATCCACACGCGCCAGCAGCTCGTCGAACTGCTCTCCAGGGGAGGTGAGCATCGCATAGACTGTCTCCAGCAGGAGGGCGATCGCCTCCTCCTGTCTGTCGCTGTCGAGATGGTCATAGAAGAGCTGCACGAAGCTCTCGAGGTTGGGGGAAAAGGAGGCAAACTCCTTGAGTCGCTGTTTTGCTTTGGTCATTGTTTTCTCCTTGGTGATAGACTCAAGGGAGCCCACCGTGGTGGACTCTATGAGGCTAAGAGAGCGTGTAGCTGATCTGTATGCCATAGCGTTGCCATGCCTCTGCGACATACATCCGTTCCGCTGTCGGAGGCAGGGTCTGCAGTAGCCTCAGGTAGGCGGCATATCGGGATAGCTTCTCTGCATCTCTGGAGTCTTCACCCTTGAGTGAGCGGCGGTGCTGATACTTAAACAGATTGCCCTTGGCCCAGCCAATCTGCTCGATGACGCTTGTCTCCTCCTCCAAGATCTCAATAGCAGGACGCTCTCCGGCATCATAGTAGCGTGCAGAGACTGGATCCAGCAGCGGGTGTGTCATGACGGCACCTCCACGTCGTTCTCTTTGGTCTCGACCCAGAACTGATTCTTGACCACCCTGCGGGCATCGACCAGGGCGAGCTTCTCTTCGCTCCACTCTGCCATCGCGTCTTTGTTGGGGGTTTCCTTGATGCGGATCGCCTCTGTCAGTCCGTGCTGCTTGATCTTCTCCAGTGTGGTTTTGCGCACGGAGATGGCAGTGGACTGGCGGAAGCCAAAGAGTCCGAAGGTCAGCTCTATGCTCTTTTTGTCTCGGAAGAGCTCCTCTTTGTTGTATTCGCTATAGACCGCCAGGGATTTCTCCATCGCGTTGATCTCGTCGAGCAGTGGCTGGCAGGAGGCTTTGAGCTGCTCCTTGATCTCATTGACCGCGATATCGGCATCGGCCTCCTCTTTGCGCAGGGCAGCACGCAGGTCTGCGATGCGGTGTAGCAGGGTGTCTGCCTCGCCTAGAGAGGTGACCTTGGTCACATCTACTTGAGGTTTGCTTCGTTTTTTTGCCATGGTTGGCTCCTTTGATTGGGGTAGTGCAAGCACTCCACACAATCCTGCGGGGCAGGACTGTAGCAGTGTTCAGCGTGTGGTCTTGAAGTCGCGACTGAGCTGCTTGTAGAGCTCCTCCTCGCTGCGACAGGCACGATCATGAGGGATACGCAGCCCGCTCTCCAGCGCCAGGATCACCTCATAGCCGCTCTCCCCCGTCTCCTCGGGGGTCAAAGACTGCACCGAGGCACCCACGACAGGAGAGGTGAGCACCGCTGCCTCAGCGATATAATAGATCTCTTCTCCGATACGGATATCTACAGACGGGATCATAGATACACCGCCCCGGCCTCCAGGCTGCTGCTCTGACTGCTGAGACTGCTGGTATCTCCACGCCGCAGCCAGTAGGGGTTGATTTTGGCTTTTGGCTTGGTGACGGGTCCGCTGAGCCGTGGTCGCCCTACAGAGCGCGTGACATAGGTGCCACGGAGCATCTCCCAGTCCACCAGCCTGGGGCGTGTGCCGGGCACCTGTGCCGCCATCCCGATGCGGCTCTGGCGGAGAACCTGCACAGAACACCCCAGCCTCTGAGCTGCTTCGGATATGCGGATATGCTCTGCCATCACACACCCCCTCTCATCAGGTACCCCACAAAGACACCAAACCCCATAATGAGTATATAGAGCCCCAAAAACTCCCAAACCCCTTCAAGCGGGTTAGGCTCACGGCAGGTCTCCTCCGAGCTAGGTGTCGTCGGCCTGGGGCGCAGGGTGCGCTCACTCGGCTGCACGGCATACTGTAGCTCCAGATACTCGCTGACACCCATCACCTCGGCCTCATTGAGCTGTGCCAGCTGTGAGGCGACCTCTTCTCTGATACTCATCTTCCACCCCCCATCAACATCAAATGGATAGCATACTGCGACACGGTCAGTCTCGTCACATCTGCCCCCTGTGCCTGCATGGCGTGGAGCCATATTCTTAGCGCTTGTAGTCTCATTTCGTCTCCTTTTAGTCTAAAAACAGCATCGTGGAGGCTGCTTCGATATGGCCGGCATTGAGCGGCTCCTGGTTCATCGCGGCGAAGCGCTGGGCTTTGGCGTAGAGATTGACCGCCCTGCGCAGGTGCCTGGTGTAGCGGCAGATCACGGGAGAGAGAGACCCAAAGAGCCGCTCCATGTCCTCACTGCTGCTCTCCTTGAACTCCCAGCGACCCTGGATACGGCTGTAGAGCTGCAGCAGCTCTCCGTTGTTGCCCTTGAGGTTCTTGATCAGGCCATAGGTGCCTACCAGTACCACCGGCACCCGTGAGAAGTCATGGATACGGCGGATCACCTCCAGCCCCTTGACCGTCAGATGCTCTGCTTCGTCGATCACTAGCACCCCGTCACGCCTGCCAAACTCTCTGGCGATCTCCCAGATCAGCTCATCACCGGCACGGATCCCGCCGATACCCAGTATGGCGGCGATGGTCTTGAGCAGGCTGTCAGGGCGAATGCCCGGCACCACCTCGACAAAGACCGCCTCAGGGTGACGAGAGACAAACTCCCTGGCGACCACGCTCTTGCCTGATCCGGGGATGCCGTAGAGTACGACCATCTCCTCGTTGACCACAGCCTCCTCTGCGACGAACATCGCAGAGCTGTAGTTGTGCAGTGGCTGGACGGGTATAGACTCAGAGCTCTCTGAGCGTTTTGTGGTATAATTGTCCATGAAGTTACGCAAGGCGGCCTCCAGCGTCGCTGTGTCGCCCTGGTACTTCTGACTCATCCACTGTGACAGCTGCGAACTGCTCACACCGAGGGAGCGGGCGACATAGGCCTGCTTCAATCCCTGCGCTTTTAGAAATCTCTTAAACTCCTCTTGCATACATACTCCTTTGTGTGATTTCTGGGAACGATATAGAACCCATAGTAGGGGGCACCGCAAAGGTTTACTCAAAAGGAGGAGTGTAATGGAATGGTGTGCAAAGGATAACATGGGTGCAGCGCATCAGCTGCGCCGGTGCCCCCGACTATAGGCTCGTCACATAACAGTGGCATGTCAAATATCATGAGTAAAGGACTCAAAGAGAGGCTCAGTGAACCGCTCTTTAAACCCTCTTTGGAGGCTCTTTCAAGCCCCTTTACATCCCTGAGACTCTACGGATGATCTCGTCACGCATCGCCTCTCCCTTGTGAGTCTCTGGTGATACAGGCTGGTTGATCGGATGGCTGATCACATGAGGCTGTGCCAGTGCAGAGGCTTCTTGGAGCTGCTGGGAGATCAGATCACTGTGGGCGGCGGTAGCCTGCTTGCCACTGCGCACGATCTGCTTGATCTTGGCAGTCTCTCTGCGCTTGTAGGCGCGCTTGGACTCCTGGGCCTCCTCCAGCGTGATCGCTGCCCTGTCACTGCTGGCAGTGATATAGTCGCCCGCATCAGTGGCGATATAGAGCAGGCTCTCATCATCGATCTCCTCATGGATCGTGACGCTGTCCCCGATGCGGTACCGCTCCCAGATCGCTGTGGAGGTATAGATATCCCCTCGGTAGCGGATCCCCTCTCGGGAGAGCTTGCGGGTGGAGCGCTTGCCCAGTCGCTGGTGCAGATGGGGGATCGTCCTGCTGTGTGATGCCACGCCACGGTGCGCCTGCATATGCTCGGCAAACATCTGGGCGATTAGACCATCCAGCGCACGCTCCGCCTCCCACCACCAGAGGAAGTTCTCTCTGAGGTTGGTCTGCGTGCCTGCACCGCCTCTCTGGCTCTTTTTGGCGGCCTGTGCCTCGATCTTTTGGCGTTGTGCTACGCTATGGCCGACGAAGCCGGGCAACGACTCGAAGAGCGCATTGTGCTGTAGCGTGCGGAAGCCTCGCTCTATCTTGCCTTTTTCGCTCCCTTTATATGGTGTAGCAGCATGATAGACGATCCCCAGATCCTCCAGCACGCTTTGGAAGTGCTCTGAGACATAGTCCTTGCCGTTGTCTCCCTTGATCAGCTCAGGCACGCCCAATATATTGATAGCCTTTTCCAGCAGTCTGACATTGCCGTAGCTGGTGCCTGAGAGCATGAGCTTGTAGACCCTGGCGGCACTGTAGGCATCGACCAGACCGTTGAGCGTGTAGCGCACCAGACGGTACTGGTCGCTCTCGATGGGGAGGAAATACTGGGGCTCTCCGTCGATGAGGGGGACTTTGACCATCATGTCGATGCTGGTCGCGTCGATCTGCCACTGCTGGTTGGGGTAGCTCAGCTGTGATGCCATACTATAGACAGGCAGCAGCTCATCTACCGCATCCATACCTCTCAAGATAGCCTTTATATCGCCGTCCTCTTTGTGCTGGTGGTAGTAGCGGACGAAGCCCGTATAGCTGATATTGCCCTGCGGTGCGAAGACATCTATCTCCACCCCCTCCCGCTGGCACCAAAAGGCGCAATAGCGTCTATAGTAGGTATCCAGCGTGCCGGACTTGACGATGCTCATCATGAAGAGCCCTCTATCCACCGCCGACCCACGGCTACCACCTCTACTATCGACGAGAGCCTCTTTGCCACCCTCTTGATATGCTTTGATCCAGCGTCGGATACGACGCTCCAGAGACTTGGCACTCTCTTCTTGTCTAAAAAGAGTACAAAGCCCCCATGCCACCGCATAGATACTATACTCAGGATGTGCCAGCACATACCGCACGATCTGCATCTTGTCTTCACTCCCTGGCTTGACTATATCTACACCTAAAGCTTCCAGTGCCGCCATATCCACCCGACTCACACCACGACGGCGTGACCGCTGGGGTGCAGGTGCCTGGATACGGCGGTAGCGGTACACCTTGCCACCCCTGCCTCTGCCGTTGACGGCCTCAAAGGTGAAGCGTTCACCTTTGATGGTGAGGTGTGATTGACCCGCTTCGACGGCTTGTTTGGTGAGTCGCTGGATATACTGAGCCTTACACCCAAGTGCGGTGGCGATATCGGTGCTTTTCATTAGGCGCTTTCTCTTATAAGGTATTCGCGAAACTTATCCCCAAGCACCGCACTGCTCTGAAACCCTGCCGCCCACACCTTGAAGGTGTTATAGTTCACCTCCTTGAGCCTGCAAGCGCGCTTGACCGTACCGTAGTCCTCTCGGATACGCTGCGTATCGACCCGCCGCTTTCGTTGTTTTACCTTCATCACTACAACCTTTTGGTATTATTTGGTATATACTTAAGCGTATTATAGCTCATTTTGAGTTATTTGTCAACTCAAAATGAGCTATTTTTGCATGGAGGTCTAAAATTGTACGATTTAAAGAAAACTTTTAGTAAATTGAAAAAACATTTTCAGGTAGATACAAACAAGGAATTGGCTAACAAGATAGGCGTAAAGTACCAAACTTTAACTACTTGGATCCAAAGAAACAAAGTGCCATTCGAAGAACTACATAAAATAGCTCAAAATGAGAATATTTCTTTTGAATGGCTTCTGACAGGGCAAGGGGAAATGGAATCTTTATTCGGTACAGATGAAGAGGAGGTGAGGCAACAAAGTGATACCTACGAGATCATACGCCTAGACCTGCACGCATCCGCCGGACACGGCATCCAAAACTTTCACACCCAAGAGACCCTAGTCACCCTCGACCGTTCGCTCTTCCCTCGTCCCGTATCGCCCCAAAGCCTGCGCATCGT
>CAMZLC010000031.1 GCA_947311605.1 uncultured Sulfurovum sp. | reverse complement strand
GCGAGTGGCGCTATTTTATAGCTACCCATCCAGGCTTCAGGGAGAGGGTGAAGAGAATGAAAGAGCAGATACTTCAAAAGCATTTTGATACGGCACAGAAGCCCATACCTCTAAAACAGATTTAGCCCCTCTTGGCGTAAAATGCTTCTCTGAATGCTTCAAATCTATTTTCCAGTATGGCTGCTCTGATCTGCTTCATGAGATCGAGATAGTAGTAGAGATTATGCAGTGTACCCAACCTGAAGTAGGTCAGCTCTCTGGCGCGGTACAGATGGCAGAGGTAGGCCCTGGAGTAGGTTTGGCAGACCATGCAGCCACATTCAGGATCAATGGGATCTTCATCCTCCTTGAAGCGTGCCGCTTTGATGTTGATCTTACCAAAGCTGGTAAAGAGCGTACCATTACGCGCATTGCGCGTGGGCATTACGCAGTCAAACATATCCACGCCTCTGGCAACATTCTCTACAAGATCTTCCGGTGTACCTACGCCCATGAGGTAGCGTGGCTTGTCCTCGGGCATGAACTGTGTGACCCAAGATACGGTATCATACATCTCCTGGTTGGCTTCACCTACACTGAGACCTCCGATGGCAAATCCGTCAAAGTCCAGACTGCAGAGCTCTGTGGCGGACTGTTTTCTGAAGGCTTGGTCGGTGCCACCCTGAATGATCGCGAAGATATTCTGCTCTCTGCCAATCCCCTCCTGCTGTTTCTTCCTGAAATAGGCAATGGATTTCTCCGCCCAGCGTGTGGTGCGCTCGATGCTCTCACGGATCCGTTTCTGCTCGGCAGGCAGTGCAATGAGATCATCTAGGATCATCATAATATCAGAGCCAAGGTTATGCTGGATATCAATGACTTTTTCCGGAGTAAAGTAGTGTTTGGATCCATCAATATGGCTACGAAAAGTAATGCCATCCTCATCGATCTTGACATTGTCAGAGAGGGAAAAAGCCTGGAAGCCGCCACTGTCGGTGAGAAAACTCTTGGGAAAGCGTGTAAAATGATGCAGCTTGCCCATTTTGGCTACGGTCTGATCTCCGGGACGCAGGTACATATGGTAGGTGTTGGCAAGTATGATCTCTGGCTGGATAAAATGCTGCAGATCGCTGGCATCGAGTGATTTGACAGCGCCCACGGTGCCTACAGGCATAAATACAGGTGTCTGTATGGTAGAGTGTGCTGTTTGGATGGTGCAGGCTCTAGCCTTACCATCGGTCTGATCTATCTGAAATTTCATTATGGTATAATCCTGAGTATTATTTAACACGAATTATATCCTAAAAGAGAAAAATGAAACATATACTTATTCTGGCAGACGGTTTATCCGCCAAACATTTTATCGATCGTATCAACCAAAAGAGAACAGGTGACAACCATTTTGTACTGGTGACACCTAGTCCAGATTTTTCAATGCCGGAGAAGATTGCGGTAGATATGGAGGTGCATACATTTGACCCCACTAGCCATAGTAAGCTCAGAGAGGTGCTGTATGCCCATCATTTTAGCATGGTATTTGTTGTTCTGGACTCTCCTGAAGAGACTGGAGAGTCACTGAAAAACATACGCATGGTAGATGAGAAAATACGTGTCTATCTACTCGATCATTGGGATAGATTTGATGAATCCGATGAGTCCTATACGCAGGTATTTAACATGCATCAACTGATCGCAAACAGGCTATTTGACCATCTGCCAAATGTGCCGTTGGTAGCGCAGAATGTGGGCTTGTCTGAGGGGGAGATTATGGAGGTAGCGGTACCTTTTGGCAGCAGTTTTGCCTACAGACATATCGGCTCCATCTCTCAGGTAAAATGGCGGATCGTGGCACTGTACCGCAATTCAAAGCAGATTCTGCCTACTTCCGCAACCATGATCAAGCCCCAGGACACAATACTGATCGTAGGCAAGCCAAACATTTTGAACAATATCTATCTGCGCATCATCAACAAGGAGGGACTTTTCCCTGAACCGTTTGGCAAAAATCTCTACCTGATCCTGGACATGAACTTCGATGCAGAGCAAGCGATAAATTGTATGCAAGAAGCACTCTATATGCGCGAACGATTGGATGGCAGGGGGCTTGTCGTCCGCATTGTCAATCCCGGTGATTTTCAGCTTCTTGAGGAGATAAAAACATTGGCAAATGGCAACATAGAGGTACTTATAGAATATGCTGAGAGTGAGATAGCGACTGTGATTACAGCAGACATGCAGAGATACAATATAGGATTGATCTTTACAAGTATGGATACTTTTGGCGGCGACAAGCTTTCTGCAGAGCTGTTCGCCCTGAGAAAACTTGTCTATATTTTTGGAGAAACACCGCTTTATACGATTACCAACTCAATCGTATTGATGGGGGATAACGAAGAAATGGAGTCGATCTCCTCCACTAGTTTCTATATCTCTGAAACGCTGGGCTTCGATCTTTGTTTGTGCAATTTTGATCCGGAAGGAGATTTTGAGAGTAGAAAAATGATCAGAGAACACTACGAGACACTCTCTCATGCCGTGCACCACCCGATCAACATAGAAGAAAAGAAGGTCAATCCCGTTAGGGCACTGGCAGCGATGGAAAATATTCTCCAGATCGCCCCTTTGACCTATGATATCGATACAAGTTCCCTATTCTCTCTATTTTCTACCCGATCCCAAGACCATCTCCTCAGCAGCAGGAAACACCCCAAGCTTTTGATCCCGGTAGTGCCAGAGCAGTAGCACTAGAGGTATCTTTAATAGTATTTAAGTTAAAATAAAGAAAAATATCTCTCTTTTTGCAAAGGAAATTCATGGTAGTGCCTATCACACTCAATGCTCCCACATCGATACAGTACGATATTGTGATCGATGGACTCAGTAACCTTGACTTTGACAGAAAAGTAGCGATAGTCACCAATCCTACCGTCTCGAGCCTGCATCTAGACACACTACTCTCTAAGATGGAGGCACCACAGGTAGAAGTCATCACGATCCCGGATGGGGAGCAGTATAAGACACTTTCTACTGTCGAGAAGATACTGGAGGGGCTCTTCGAGGCGCAGTTTGATAGAAAATCGCTATTGATCGCTTTTGGCGGAGGCGTGATCGGAGATATGACGGGGTTTGCTGCAAGCCTCTATCAAAGGGGCATTGATTTTATACAGATTCCTACCACGCTGCTCAGTCAGGTGGATGCCAGCGTAGGGGGTAAAACAGGGGTAAATAACCGCTATGGCAAAAACCTCATAGGGGCATTTTATCAGCCAAAGGCGGTGTATATAGACCCCTATTTTCTCACGACACTGCCTCCGAGAGAGTTTGCCTCAGGTATTGCCGAAGTCGTCAAAATGGCAGTGATGTTTGACAGTGATTTTTTTGCCTATTTGGAGATGAACGATCTCAAAGAGGAGGCGGTGATCAAAGAGATGATCAGGCGCTCTGTCTCGCTCAAGGCAGGGGTAGTAAACCAGGATGAGAAGGAGACTGGAGTACGGGCTGTGCTGAACTATGGGCATACCTTTGGTCACGTGATAGAAAATGAGACCGGCTATAGCAAATATCTGCACGGGGAGGCTGTCTCCATAGGGGTCGTGATGGCCAACGCACTGGCAGTGGAGCTTGGGCTTTTGCAGCAGGAAGAGGCCTACAGGGTTTTGAATCTGCTGCAGAACAACGGTTTGCCTACAGACTACAAAATTCAGGATGTGGAGCGTTTTTATACACACTTCTTTTTGGACAAAAAGAGCCACAACGGCAAGATCAAATTTATCCTGCCCAATGGCGCACTAGGCAGCTATGTTGTGAGAGATGATATTGATGCGGACAGGGTCAAATCAGTGTTGCATCAGTTCGGGGAAGGGGTATGATCAGAAGTATTTTTCTACTCCTCTCCTTGTTGTATGCCGGCATGGTGTTGGCAGAGGTGAATAGCAGTGAATCCAACATTTCGTTGCGCTTAGGCGGAGAATTGCAGGCACTCACCAGGAAGTTGAAAAAGATAGAATCAGCAGAAACAGAGGGAAATGTCTGGACCAAGATCTACAGCAATTACCTCACCTATCAAAATCTCAAAGAGCGGGAAGAGAAGCTCTATAAAGAAAGCTTTCGACTCAAGAGACTCAAGCATCCTAGTAAATCCGAAAAAGAGGCCTATAAAAAAGCTGGCATTGCACTGCAGACACTCAAGGGGAAGCTGGAGCTGCTCAAGGAGTTTGAAAAGGATCCCTTCAAGCGGATGATAGAGCCACCGGCCATAGAGGATATCCCTGAGGTGGGAAACCCTGTAGGGATACTGGGTGCTGTCTCCTTCAAGAAAAAGCTGACAGAGCAGCAGAAAAAATATGAGGTGGCCTATCAGTCTCTGCTTGATGAGATGGAGGCGCTCAAGCAGAAGCAGGCACTCCTGATCAGGCTAGCGGCACTCAGACCCAATGACGAGGCGCTGATCCA
This sequence comes from uncultured Sulfurovum sp., assembly GCA_947311605.1. Lineage (GTDB taxonomy): Bacteria > Campylobacterota > Campylobacteria > Campylobacterales > Sulfurovaceae > JAAXPZ01. The sequence goes on along the minus strand of CAMZLC010000031.1, from coordinate 6,754 downwards.
AAAGATACAGGAAGTGCAGGGGGAGTTGGATACCTTCGGCCCGGTACGTGAGATATTTGAGACCACCAAAGAGGTATACAATAAAAAACTGGAAGAGACGAGACTCAAGCTGGATGCAGACATAGAGCAGGAGTATGAAAAGATGCTCAAGATCGCAGGCGTGATGCTTCTGTTCTTCCTCCTGTTCCTCTCAACCAAGTATCTTGTGCATCGCTATATGGCAAACAAGGACAGCTACTATACGATCAACAAGGCAGCCAATTTTGTCTTTTTGACGGTGATGGTACTGGTGCTGCTCTTTGCCTATATCGAAAATGTCAGCTATATGGTGACGGTGATCGGATTTGCTTCGGCGGGTATCGCTATTGCGATGAAGGACTGGTTTATGTCGCTGATGGGCTGGTGGGTGATCGTCATCGGCGGCAGCATCCATGTAGGTGACCGGGTCAAATTTACCAAAGACGGTGTGCAATTCGTCGGTGATATCGTCGACATTTCACCGCTGCGCATGACCATGCAGGAGGATGTGACGCTGACCTCTTTTATGCATAACCGCCGTTCCGGCCGTATTATCTTTATCCCCAACAACTATATCTTTACCGATATGGTGGCCAACTACTCCCATGCGGGACTCAAGACGGTCTGGGACGGGATAGACTTTACGGTGACCTTCGACTCCAATGTGGAAAAAGCGGTCTCCATCGCCAAAGAGGTGACCAAGAAGTACTCCAAAGGCTATACGGACATCACGCGCAAGCAGCTCAACAAGCTGCGCAGCCAGTACCATATCAAGAACACCAATGTCGAGCCCCGTATCCTCTCCTTTATCGAGCCGCACGGTATGGTGATCTCAGCCTGGTATCTGACCAATGCCTATGCCACACTGACGCTTAGAAGCAAAATATCACTGGAGATCATTCAGCGGATACAGGAGCGGGACGATATCGAGATCGCCTATCCCACGCAGTCACTGTTTGTCAACCATCATGTCCCCAGACCGGAGCTTCCTGATACGGAACCCCCGACACAAGAGCCTTCCCGTGTCCAAGCCTAAAGTCTACTTCAAGACCTTCGGCTGTCGTACCAATCAGTTCGATACGCAGGTGATGATGAGTCGGCTCAGAGATTTTGAGCTGACCGACAATGAGCAGGAGGCTGATGCGGTAGTGGTCAACTCCTGTACGGTGACCAATGGAGCGGACAGCTCTGTGCGGGGCTATATCAACGCCATCACGCGAAAAAACCCCGATGCCAAGGTGGTCCTGGCAGGCTGCGGTTCTCACTCCAAAGGAGAAATGCTCTTTGCGGATGGTAAAGTTTTTGGGGTAATGGGGCACTCCGAAAAAGAGAAGATCAATGCGATACTTCAGAAGCCAGAGCCTTTTTATCAGATCGGTGATCTGGCGCATGTCGATACCACGATTGTCGAGGAGTTTGTCGGCAAGAGCAGGGCATTTATCAAGGTGCAGGAGGGTTGTGATTTTGCCTGTGCCTACTGTATCATTCCTTCTGTGCGAGGTGGGGCGAGAAGTCACAGAGAGGAGACGGTGATCGCACAGGTGCGCAAGCTGGCGGCCAATGGGTTTGGCGAGTTCATTCTCACAGGTACCAATGTCGGCAGCTACGGCAAAGACCACGGCAGCTCTATGGCGAAACTGCTCAAAAAACTCTCCGGAATACGGGGTGTCAGACGGATCCGTATCGGGAGCCTGGAGCCTGTGCAGATCGATGCAGAGTTTATGGAGTTGCTCTCAGAGCCATGGATGGCAAAACATCTGCATATCGCCCTGCAGCACACCAGCGACAAGATGCTGGAGATCATGAACCGTCGTAACCGTTTTATCAGCGACAAGATCCTCTTCGAGAAACTCTCTTTGGCAGGCTATGCGCTGGGCACAGACTTTATCGTGGGCCATCCTGGAGAGGATGAAGCGGCGTGGATGGAGGCGATGGAGCGACTGGTGGATCTGCCTCTGACCCATGTGCATGCCTTCAGCTACTCCAAGCGCGATGGGACGGCTGCTGCCAGGATGAGAGAGGGCGTCAGAGGTGATGTGGCAAAAGCCAGACACAAAGAGCTGACAGCTTTGGTAGCAGAGAAGAACTATCAGTTCAGAAAAGCTCATGCCAGCGGACTTGAAGTGCTTTTGGAAAATGGCAATGAGGGGATATACAGAGGATTTGATCAGTACTTTAACCGTGTGACGGTGGAGAGTGGAGAGGAGCTGTATGGTAATTGGCTTTTACTAAACGATGTGTCCGCAGATAGAGAAGGAAATCACGCACTGTTTGCACTCTAACCCTTGATCAAAATTATCTCGCAATATACAATAAAATTTTTACAAAGCCTGGGAGTCTGTCAAGCTTATCTTGTTGAAGCGAAAATAGGACAAAAGAGCGCATTTTGCAGCCAATGGAGCATAAGTCCGACAGACTCCAAGCTTACCAAAAACGCAGAAAAAGACCTATTGAGAGCGAGAGCAGCATCACCATAGCAAAAAGAAGTATATTGTGCCATGTTTCAGGAATTTCTCTTCTCTTCTCTATCCATTCGACGATCTTCATGGCAGGAAATACCATGAAGAGCAACATCACTACACTGAAGACCAAAGTCAGGACAAGATCTACCATCACTTAGATCCCATAGTATCGATGGATAAAATGTGCTTCATCTTCTGTCTCGAGTGGTACATTTTTTTGTTGTATGCCTTGGTCATCGAGAATCATCAGGGTGTTGTTTTTGAGCCGTAGGTGTGTCTGTCCCCATGTTTTTTCCAAAGATTCGAAACGATGAAAGAGCTCCATATTATCAGGCTTCTCTTTGAAGTTTTCATCCGCTTTGCTGCGGATCTGAAGACCGCCGAAACGCTTCTCCATATAGTAGGGGCTATAGGTCTTGACGATGGTGTAGATACGGGTATTTTTGTCTGTAGGTTTACTCTGGATAAAGGCAGAGATGCCAAAGAGCAAAAAACCAATAGCAAGCAGGGTGAAGAGAGATTTTTTCATTAGCAGAGATCCTTGCTGGATAAATATCCTGCTAGTATAGATAGTTTTGATTAAGGAGAGCTTGACAGATATCAATCTCCTCTGAGTGCGGCTATGCTACTATACGCTCAAAAAGGCTATCATATGCAGAAGTTTTTTATACTTGAGGGTGCCTATCTGATGATAGCACTGTTTGTACTGGCGATCACGCTCTTTGTCTCTACCCGTCCTTTTATGCCCAGAGCTGCGTATAAAAAAGGCCTTTTGTGGGTGGGACTGGTCATTGTGCTGATGATCGGTACGCACTACTGGATCACCACCAGTCGTATGGCAGAGGTCAAAGCTGCCTTTGCGGCGAATCAGCCAGTACTGTGCGAAAGCCGTATGCAGCGCAAGGTCGCACAATCCGTCGAGATACTCCGTGCACGAGAGTGGTCGCTGCGGGGAGATCTCTTTGTCTCTCCTCACTACAGCAGACCTTTTCATACAGCCCGCTGTATTGTCAAGTGACAGCTGGCTGGTGGAAATAAGTCTCTGTTTTTCCCTCTTTTTTGCTTTCCTTGACACATATCAACCTTATTGGTGTGAGATGTTGTCATAATGCCACCATGTCTTGCAAGTACTCTGTTTGGAGGCGTGCACACATGAGATACACAACAGGAGCCATAGATGGAAGCACTCTATTTTAGACCTGAGATAGCACCGGATCAGTTTCTACCCATTTTCGTGGTATCGACGCTGGTTTTACTGTTTGGGGTGGGGTATGCAGCGATTATTACCCTCTCCAAGATGGGGTTCTTTTCCAAAAAATGGCATGTGGCAGGGTATCTGATGTGGGCACTGCAAGCATATAGTCTGTATGCGTTGTCGGTCATGATCCAGAGCAACCATTTTACCTCCAAGGTACTGATGGTGACGATGGTGGCATATCTCTTTATCCCGCACCTCTATTTTTATCTGATAGAGGAGTCAGAGAAGCGCTATGAAGAGCCCGACAGCCCAACACAATCACATTAAAAGGAGGAGACATGGCACAGGAAAATCTTTCTGTTTGGACCAGCATACCGTTTTGGCGAAGATCGGCGGCATGGGTCACCGGATTTGCAACGATATTGCTTATTTGGCTGACCTTTGACACGATGGGTCAAATCAGTATGGGTACAGATGCAGATTTGCAACAGAGGGTGACCAAAAGGGTACCCGCTGCGACAGTGATCAACTATCATATTGAGTACAAAATGAGTGAAAAGAGGGGGCATGAGGTACCGGTCATCGGTAAAAAAGAGCCCTTTTTTGGCAAAGAGTGGAGCCCCAAAGAGGCAGCAGCACTGCTGCATCTGGGCAAGCTGACTTCTCAGGCAAAAAACTGCATGAACTGTCACACACTGCTGGGTAACGGTGCCTATTTTGCACCTGATCTGACCAAAGCATGGCTGGATCCAGCATGGCAAAAAGGTGGTGCATTGCAGCCGATGACAGGCAAGAGTACCGTAGAGGAAGCGATGTCAGAGTTCTTGATGCATCCTTCACAGTATCCTACCCATGCCCGTATGATGCCAGATCTCAAGATCACTGCCGATGAGGCGAAGGGATTGGTAGCATTCCTCAAGCATATGAGCAGTATCGATACCAATGGTTTCCCACGAAACTTCTCCAAAACGGTAGATCAATTCAAAACAGGAGGCACCAATGCTCACTAGTATCAAAACAAACCATCTAACCAGTAGTGGTCAAAAGCTGGGGATGATGTACTTCAGGGTAGCTATGGTGCTGTTTGGTGCACAACTCTTGATGGGCTTGATCGCTGCGATACAGTTTTTGTATCCGGGATTCCTCTTCGAGTTGTTTGACTTCTCTGTGGCTAGAATGGTGCATATCAATGCGCTGGTCGTGTGGATGCTCTATGCGATGATAGGCTCTGTCTACTATATGCTCTCCGAAGAGACGGAGCATGCAGGTGTGGCTATGGGGCTCGGCAAGCTCGCTTTCTGGGTACTGACACTAGCTGTGACTGTCGTCGTACTGGTCTATATCTTTATCCAGATAGGGCCGGGAAAAGAGAGCACGATCTGGCTGATCAATGAAGGTCGTGAGTACCTCGAGGCACCCAGATGGGCAGATATCGGTATCGTAGTAGTTGTACTTACTTTCTACTGGAATGTATTTGCCACCTATATGGCAGGCAAGAAAACCGGCATCATGACAGTGATGGTGGCGAACCTGATGGCACTGGCTGGTCTCTATCTGGCCGGGATGTTCTTTACGGACAATATCTCTATGGATCAGTACTGGTGGTGGTGGGTAATACACCTCTGGGTCGAAGCCACCTGGGAGGTCTTCGTCGGTACACTGGCAGCCTATGCGCTGATCAAGATCATTGGTGCCAGGCGAGAAGTGGTCGAGATGTGGCTGTGGATCGAGGTATTGATGCTCTTTGGATCAGGTATTCTTGGTCTGGGGCACCACTATTTCTGGATCGGTACGCCTGAGTACTGGTGGGAGATCGGTGCGCTCTTCTCTGCACTGGAGCCTGTGCCGTTGATCGCGATGTTTGTCCATGTCCTCTATGACTGGGGCAAGGAGCAGGGGGGATCTGGTGCCAGAGAGACTGTCAAGAACAACCCTGCGATGGCATGGCTGGTAACCAACGCCTTTGGAAACTTCCTGGGCGCTGGTATCTGGGGCTTCTTTCATACGCTGCCACAGGTCAACATCTATACGCACGGTACACAGTTCACGGCGGCGCATGGTCACTTGGCGTTCTTCGGTGCCTATGCGACGATCCTGGTAGGCATGATGTATGTCGGACTGCAGGGTGCCTATGGCGTCAAAGAGATGAAGTCTACCTTCAATTCCAAGATGGCGATCTTCTTGATCACCTTTGGTGTGGTGGGCATGACCGTCGCACTGACGATCGCCGGCTATGAGCAGGTACTGGTAGAGAGAGCAGAGCTTGGCGGAGGTTGGAATGCCTTCTTCACGGCACAGGATCTGCCCTGGTACATCCAGGCACAGCTCTGGAGGACGATCATGGGTGTCGTGACACTCGTCGGTTTTGTCTATCTCGTGATAGACCTTCTTACTATTGGTAAGAAGGCACAGCAGGCAGAGGCGTAAGCCTCTCTCGTAAATAACAAAGGAGAAACAATGTTTTTTGAATCATTTACGGATGTCGTACCGAGCTTTTTCGGTATGCTCAATCAGGGACCACTTACGCTGACTCTATTTTTGCACACGTTCATTGTATTGCCAATGTTCTGGATCTATGCCAGTGAAAAAAAGAGACTCAACAAGTAGCCTTTTCTTCAGAGGGGTGCAACACCATTAAGTGAAGCGCTTTTGGAGCAGCGACTTCAGTCGCTGACATGCGACTGAAGTCGCACCCCCTCTATTTCTACCCTTCCATTTTCTTATTTTTGCTATACTTCTGTTCAATTACCACAGCAAGGATACAGTATGCAAAAACAACCGGTCATTGTTATTACAGGATGTTCTACGGGCATCGGACTGGAGACCGCACACTATCTGAAGGAGCGATTTGTCACAGTCTATCCTACCGCCAGGAACCCAAAGGATGTGGAGGGGCTTAAAGAGCTTGGATTTGATACTGCAATGCAGCTGGACGTGAGGGATTCTGCGGAGATCAGCACGGTGATCAAGACCGTGCTGGCAAAAGAGGGGCAGATCGATGTCTGGTTCAACAATGCCGGCTACGGACAGGTAGGTGCCATCGAGGATATCCGTACCGAAGTACTCAAAGAGCAGT
>CAMZLC010000030.1 GCA_947311605.1 uncultured Sulfurovum sp. | reverse complement strand
GACAACACCTCGGCGTTTAACTGCCGTGCCGTCACAGGCGGCACCAAATGGTCCAACCACAGCTACGGCAAAGCGATCGATATCAATCCTCTGGAAAACCCCTACATCTCCCGAAGCGGCAAAATCTCACACAAAAGATCACTCCAGTACCGTATACGCAAGCACAAAAGCAGCTCTCCAGGCGATAAAGCTGTCATCGCCAAAGGAGACAAGATCATCCGCCTTTTCAAATCCAGAGGATGGCGATGGGGCGGAGATTGGCATAGCATCAAAGACTATCAGCATTTCGACAAGCCGGTCACAAACAGACGGCAGGCGAAATCAAAAAGAGAGCAAAAGAGACAACATAAACCAAAAGAACTATTTAGGCAGCTCTTTTGATGCATGATGCAAGGGGGGCATTTCCCTAATAGGATCTTAGGTATTTGTTATAGGACCATCCCACTAGATTCCCGTATCTAATCCTGCACCATCTTCTGCTGCACTCCAAGATCTCTACACCCGTTGCATCAGGAGGCAGGTCTCCGATGCGTCTATAGCGTGTAGAAGGGCCGCTCCTGACTGCCAAAGTATCATTCCATCGAATACCCGATACCCTGGCATACCTTCCTCCGCCATAGGTAGGTCTGGAAGTGTAACCTCCATTGCAGCCCTTTTGTCTCTCCCAATATTTGATATCACTTACCTGACTCTTCTCCCATCCATTAAGCCTGCCGTAAGGAGAATAACAGCGCCTCCCAAAAGTACGAATAGCCCTTGCACCCTCAAAACACTGTCCCTTGTTTGCAAAAAAGGCATTCCTCGCATACCACAGATCATAGCAGCCCATGCTTGCATAATTACCCGCCTGTACCGCAGAGGGCATGACCAAAAACAACAACCCAGATACCAAAATGCCTAAAAAACTTTTTTTCATATTTTCCTCCTAGAATTTTAGCAGATAACTTACCTGCACCCTCTTCTTCTTTCCCAATACTTTATTGTATCCACTTCTGCCTTACTTCCATTACTCAGCCTTCCGTAGGGAGAATAACACCTTCTTCCAAACACGGAAATGGCTTTCTGTCCCTTGAAACAATATCCACTATCTGCAAAAATTTTGTTTCTTGCATACCACAACTCTCCACAGCCCATATTTTGATAACTGGGAGTCAGACCCAATGATCTACTCTGGAGGCTATCCATTGACCTGCTTCCCCGCTCCAAATTGGCATCCGTTACCTTGTCGCCCTCCTCTATGATGCTCCATCTCTCTCCTGATTTTTTTACGACCAAATAGGAGGGATATATTTTAGTAGCACTTGTATACCTTGCCTTGACATATTTGTCAAAAGTGATTCGGTACTGTTCGTAGCCCTCTTTGGAAATATTGATACGCTTTATATCTTGATGAAATTCAGGGTATTTCCTAAACGCTCTTCTCTTATCTTTGATAGCGTACTCTTTGGATTTTGTTTTACCGTAATAGACAAAATAGTTGTCATAAAGTTCTCCTAATTTGTAGGTACTATGACTATTGTTTGCACTATTCCACTCACTAAATATTTTCCTTGCATAGCTGTTACCAATATCTGCATTTTTGGTATCTACATATGGCTTCAGGTTCTCCTGAGATTTACCGGATGTTACCCCCATGGTGCTATATTGATTACTCTCATGCTTTTGCTTACTGATTGGATTACTTGATTTAACATGAGCAATCTCACTATTATTCTTATCTGTATTTAAAAAACTGATCACCTTGATGGCTTTGATCTTCAATGTGCCGGCACTCTCTGTCAGGGTGATTATCTGATAGGAGAGACCTTGCCTACCATTATTTTCTGAAGTCAAGTTTACATCCACTACAGTATTGATCTTGTAGATACCGATGGTTTTACTCACCCTATAATCCATAATTTCCATATCTTTCAAAGCAAATCTCCTGTGTGACCAGGTGCGTCTTAGCTTGATCTGTTCTCGCAAAACATCCTCTTTTGTAACATTTTCCAGATCATGGTATCGCTTGATATTTCCTTCGAAGAAATTGACAACTTTCCCGGGAAATTCATTTTCTTCAGCCCGATAATACCCCTCAAGATAGAGCCTTATCATCTGTTTGTCTTCATCCGAAAGCTTTACCTTAGCATGCCCATTGCCAGCAGTATTGTTTTGTTTTACACAAAGCGGTTTTTCAGCATAAGTGATGGTATAGCTACTCATGCCTCCCTTGGTAGATACGACTCTTTTCTCCTCCATCCAAAATGAAACCTTGCTTGGAAACTTGATCCGATACACTGTTTCCCTATTGGTGCTATTTTCTTCGCAGACTATCTCCTCCTTAATGAAGGCTTTATCTATAATGATGCTGGGTTTTTCCATGGTGGCTCTGTTTGGTACGAGGGTTGCCTTGATAATTTTGTCTTTGGTACCGAGCATCCAGAGCTTCCAATATCCTGGCTTAGCAACTGCGCCCACAAGCGTATGAGAGATCTTGCCATGATTGGCAATATAGACCTTCCCTCTCCTCTCGAAACCTTTTTCTGACCAGCTATTGCCATCCTCGTCCCAAAGGACAGGCGACATTCCTGCACTGCCTACTTTCCAGTCATACAATTTTGTATAGATACGGCTCTCAGAGTATGCCAATGCCTTGAGCAGATCCTCTCCTTCTATTTTGATGGTCGGCTTCTGCCCAAAGGCCATCACCACTGTCAAAACGATCAAAGATACTATTCTCATAGTTTACGCCTCCTTGTCCTGTCGTGTATTTGCTTCTATCTTGAACAAAACCAAAATAATTGTAAATAAAATAAATACAATCAGTGTAATCCCCAAAATAGTGGCAGTTGCATAGAATTTGGCTCTTGCCTCGTCTGCCCTGCGCTCTTTAGCTGCTTTCTTTCTCTCAATGGTGTCTACTGAGTTTTGATATTTAACCCGTTCGATGGATATTTGGCTTTTAAAATCTTTCAGACTCCATGATAGATACTCCCTCCAGTCTATCGCATATCTGATATCCTCTTTATTGACAATCAGCGTATTGGCATAGTGCATCATCTCATCCAAGGCTGACTTGAGTTGCTTTTTATACGCTTCAAAATATCTATAGTCAAGCCTATTTTCGATGCCATGCATATAGTTGTATATCTCATCACTGTTTGTGCCATTTTGATCCACAAGCAGTGAATATTTATTGATAGAACCCGCCAGTTGTGCACTGTATAATTTCAGTCCTGTTAGGTTTTTTTCATATTCGCTTTGTGAGTCAGAGGGTGCATATTTGGATGATCCTCCGACCAATGAAGCTTGTCCATGGTAGATCGGTAGTTTTCTCAGGCTGGGATACTCTCCCTTGGTACCATTGCCATCATCGCTATGACAAGCCGCACACGCTGCAAAGGATTTGGGTCTATCGCTTTTAAATTTGTCTACAATATATTCCGCCACCCGCTCTGCCTGTTTTCCTTTGAGCAGTCCAGCGGGCATCACACCAGCAAAGCCATGACCTTGAGAGCCATTAGTGATCGTGCTGAGTATATACTCTTTTAAGGCCTTTCTTTCTTTCTCTTCTTGTGCTATTGCTTGTTTTATTTTTTCTATCTTACTGTTCTGGATATATTTGTAGTCATCCAGAGAAACAACAGGGTCTTTTTCGTGATAAACAGATGTAGCCCCCACTGACTTGTCTAGTGATTTCTGATACAAGGCAAGTTCATACACCACACCGCCTATCAGTACGACAAACGAAACCGCCGCACCCGCAATCATCAACCATCTCGTAATCATCAAAAACAGTTTTTCCACTTCTCCTCCTTCGTGTCTGCCATATTATAGCAAAAAATAAGCCATTTTTAAGCCACGCCAAATATCGGGGGGGGTAAAATGATGAGGTACACTTACCAAAATGGAGGAAAAAATGAAAAGATGGACAAGGACTTTTGTGTTGGGAGCGCTACTGGGTAGCAGCGTGGCGATGGCGGATGTGGTATTTGATCTGGGAGCACAGCAGCTCTACTACCCCGCGACCAAGCTCACAGACAGCAACGGCTACGACACCATAGACCAGTATCAGGAGGCGACCTACGACACCGGAGCTGCCATCGTCTCTACCGGTCTCACCTCGGTCAATGGCTATTATAGACCTATGAAAAACAGAAGCGGATATTTTGGCGTCAGCATCAAGGAGCCCAAGGCCAATACAGCCATCAGCTTCAGTATGTACTGCTATCTGAATGATGATGGCTGCAGCATCGAGCTGCTTGACAAAAACGCACAAGCGGTCAATATCAGCTTTCATTATTATTCTGATTACTCCAATAATCTCTATGGCAAGATAAGCACAGCAGGACAGTTCGCCTACGGTATCGGCAACAACGATACTTCGATCAACGGAACCATAGAGATAGACCCTACCAATATCCATATCTCGATCAATGGCGGAACTTTTGCCTTCGATGTGCCAAAGACAGGATTTGAGCTCAAAAAGGTCAACTTTTCCTTGTACACAGAAGGTAGTACTTACATAGATTATACCGACAAGCTAAATGCACTCTCTATAAGCACCAGTGACTAGGAGGCGACATGAATGCGGGAAAATACAGTAGCACCCTGCTCATCGGTACCCTGCTCAGCACCTATCTCCTGGCTGTGCCTATCCTGCAGCCGCTGGATGTGACCAAGAGAGAGCTCAATGTCACCGTAGCAGCTATGGATGTGATGGTCTATCCAGTCGATGGCGATCTGGACGGGGATGGTGTGGCAAACAGCAGCGATGCCTTCCCCGTCGATCCTGACGAGTGGCTCGACAGCGATGGAGACGGCATAGGCAACAACGCCGATACAGATGATGACGGTGATGGCATCGACGACAAAAACGAGATACACTATGGCTTTGACCTGCTGGATCCCTCGGATGCAGCAGGGGATGCCGATGGGGATGGCATCAGCAACCTAGCAGAGATCAATGCCGGTACCAACCCACTGGGCACTATAGAGATCAGTACACTGTGGCAAGAACGGGGCACAAGCAGCTGGGACGAAGTGTCCCATATCGACAAAAGCGGTATGCACGCAACCCGATCAGCAGACCAGCACATCGCATGCCATACCGGCAGCGGCACATCCAAGAGCAGCATCCGCATACAGGTACCGGGCAGCACCGCCATGCTGCACCTCGATGGCACGCTGGAGGTCTCTCTGCCCTTTCACAAAAAAATCAACTTCAAGCTAAAAGCGAACGGGAAGATAGAGACCTTTGTAGAGGATGCAGACACGCCGACAGATCTCCTGCCGGCAGGCACAGAGATCACCGTCACACCGACAGAGACTGAGATCACGATACCACTCTCTGGTACACTGAAATTCTAAGGAGCAAAAGATGAAAAATTGGACATGGATGGTACCATTGATGACAGCACTG
>CAMZLC010000029.1 GCA_947311605.1 uncultured Sulfurovum sp. | reverse complement strand
ATTATATCTAAATAAGTACATATTTATTAATAGAAGATTTTATTTTTAATAAATAGCCATGTAATGGACTATTAATATAAATTGATAGTTGTAAATATGGAGCTCGTATCTCCTAATCTTAATAGATATTTTTTAATATGTACCCATGGGACTTCTGCTGGTGCCCTAAAAAATGCCTCCTTTATACTATAATAACAACCATGGCAAAGAAAAAACGAAAACATTTTATCAAACTCAACAACAAGGTGCGTGCGCTTTTTGGGGCACTTCCTTTTGATGAAGGGATCACCACGCTCTCGGATGATGAACTTCTGGAGCTCGTACTGCTGCTTGATCTGGAGGTCGGTATACTAGATCGTGAAGAGAATATCCGCGCCCTGCGCCGCGTCTGGAGCGAAGGTGATTTTCATTATAGAAAGGCGATCGTCGATCACCTGACAGGAAAGAGACCTCTTTCCCCCTCTTCCACATCTACACCCCCTGCTCTGGATAAGGTCGACAAGATTCTCTCACTCCTGGAGCGTTTTGCACACAGCAAAGAGGAGGAGCAGACCATTCTAGAGAGTTTTATGGAGTTGCGGCCTGTCAAGATCACCGCAGACAAAATAGAGAGCAAACTCACCTATATCCGCCTGCAAGGGCGCATCCGGAAACTGGAGACAGCATTGGATGTCTCTTTTAGTACACGCCATGAAATGGAGTTCCATTACTCCTTTGCTTTTGATTTTCATAGGGGTGATTTCTCCAAGACACTGCTCGTGCATTCCCATGAACTGGAGTGGCGAGGACTGCTCAAGGAGGATGATGAGAAGATCATAGAGGTACTACAGGCACTCAGAAGCAGTCTGATCGAGGAGAAACATCATGAAATTACCCTGTTTCTCGACAGTCTCTCTGCACATCGCTACCTCTCGGATGATGAGATCTATACCCTGCTGCGAAAGCTTCCTGCCGAGGGAGACCTCTATCATAATCCTATCGCGCTGGATACCATAGAGAAGATCCTCCATGCGACCCATCCTGACTGCTATCTGATAGAGAGCGGTGAGCACTTTGTCATTGAAGCATCCAGAGAGATCGTGCTCTTTGATGTGATGATCCCCTACCGTCTTACGGTCTCCTATGCCAAAACCTACCTCTATGCTGCGATCTGGAAAGGCGAAGATCTGCCTATAGAGAGGGATCTGCAAAGTCAGAATGAGACGATGATCATGCACTTCAGCAGCACAGTCAAGGCACTGGAGGAGGAGCTTTGGCTACTCTCCAAGGGATTGGATATAGAGGCAGAGACGATACAGAAGTCTATCAGACAGTTTCTCGAACCCCAGCTGCACAGCGCCGGCAATCTCAAGATCAAAGAGAAGAGCCGCCGCCGCATCCTCTATCATTTTGGGGAGTATCTCAAGCCACTCAAAGAGAAACGAATGAGAGAAGAGCTGCTCGCCAAAACCATCCGTGACTTCAAAAACCTCTTTCCGCTCGCCCGTTCTTTGGGGCGCAAGATCATCTTCCACGCAGGGCCTACCAATAGTGGCAAGACCTATCAGGCGATGCAGCGTCTGGGAGAGGTGGTCAGCGGCTACTATCTTGCACCACTGCGTCTGCTGGCACTGGAGGGGTATGAAGGATTGAGAGAGCGAGGTATCCCCTGCTCTCTGATCACCGGAGAAGAGGAGATGATCGACGAGGATTCTGCCCATATCAGCTCCACAATCGAGATGCTCAACCTCTCGGTAGAGGTGGATGTCTGTGTGATCGATGAGATACAGATGATCAATGACAGAGACCGTGGATGGGCCTGGGCCAATGCCCTGATCGGTGCACCTGCCAAAGAACTGATACTGACGGGCTCCATGGATGCGGTCAAGGCGATTACTGAGATCGTGGCGTATCTAGGCGAGACGCTCGAGGTGCGCTATTTCGAGCGTAAAAACCCTCTGGAGATGCTGCCGCATGCCACACCGATCCAAAAGATTGAGCCCCAAACTGCCATCGTGGCCTTTTCACGCAAGGAGGTGCTTGCCTACAAGCAGCGGCTCTCGGGAAAATACAGTGTTTCCGTAGTTTATGGTAATCTCTCACCGGAAGTACGCCGGGAAGAGGCACGCAAATTTCGTGAGGGAGAGAGTGACCTGTTGGTAGCGACCGATGCGATCGCCATGGGACTCAATCTCCCCATCCGCACCCTGCTCTTTGCCCGGGATAACAAATTTGATGGACTGCGCCGCAGGGAGCTGACGACGACGGAGGTGTTGCAGATCTCAGGGCGTGCCGGGCGGTATGGGATCGAGGAGCATGGCTATGTGGGCACGCTGGATCCTGCGGCACTCCAGACGATTACAGACCGTTTTTATGCGCCTCTACCCGACATAGAACTCCCCTTCTCTGTCATGGCAAGCATGGAGCATGTGCTACTGATCGGAGAGATTTTGGAGACAGAGGATCTGTTGGAGATCCTCGAATTTTTTGCAGACAATATGGAGTTTAGCGGTCCATTTGTGGCGGCCAATATCGAATCTATGCTGGAGATCGCTGCGATCGTAGGAGAGTATGCGCTGGATCTGCCAGCCAAATACCATCTCTCCTGCGCCCCCGTGGGTATCCGCTCTCCCTATATCGAATCCGTTTTCCGACGCTATTTGGCGCTACTGGAAAAAGGAGAGGCCGTCCCCTATATCCCGCCACGGGATCTGCCCCCCTATGCGCACACCAATGACGAGCTTCTCAATGCAGAGGATCGGGTCAAGGAGGTCTCGCTCTATCTTTGGCTGAGCTTTAAGTTCTCCGAACAGTTCAGGGAGACCGACAAGGCGGTGCATGCCAGAACGAGACTCAACCGTTTTATCGAAACCTCTCTGCAGCAAGGCAACTTCAGCAAGCAGTGCAGTCGCTGTGGCAAGGCACTGGACTTCTCCTACCGCTTTTCGATCTGTGAGGGCTGCTATACAAAAGGTAAGCGAGGTAGCAGAGCCAGGAGCGGAGATCGCGATGGGTATCGTAGCCGGAAAAAAAGATAAAAGTGCTTTACTTGAAAAACATCTTTACTGTTTTGTCAACGCCTTCAGTCGAGGCTGCAGCGATAAGCTTCAGTGTGACCAGGGCATCGAGATAGGCCTTGTTGTTTTTCTTGATCATGAGTGCAGGGATGGCAGTTTTTGAAAACTCTGCCGTCATGGCATTGAAATAAAAGATTTTTTCAAACCCCTTGAATCTCTT
>CAMZLC010000028.1 GCA_947311605.1 uncultured Sulfurovum sp. | reverse complement strand
TTTTTCGACTCATTATATAATCCTCTATATTTCTCTTCTCATATTCTAGCATTTGGAATAATATTTTTCTCTAAATGGATTGATTTCTTGGAACCATTATATAAATCGCCCCGTCCTTCACTTCAGCCGTTATCTTCATCTGAACAACTTGACAATATCGTACGATATTTGGTACTATTATGAAAAGGATATCTAATGACTAAAGTAATGACCGTAAGTCAAGCTAGAACAAATATTTATAAAATTATGGATGAAACAGCCCAAACTCATCAGCCAATTATGATTACTGGAAAAAGAAACAATGTTGTTATGTTATCAGAAGATGATTGGAATGCAATAGAAGAAACTTTATTCTTAAATTCCATACCAGGTATGGCTTCTTCAATTAAAGAAGCCATGGATGCACCAAATAGTGAATTTAGTGAAGCTGTTGAATGGTAACCTATAAAGTTACCTATTCAAAGCAAGCTTTAAAAGATGCAAAAAAACTTTCAAGTGCATCATTGGATAAAAGAGCAAAAGAATTAATTGAACTTATCAAGAAAAATCCATTTCAAAAGCCTCCTCCTTATGAAAAACTAGTTGGAAACTTAAGTGGTTCATTTTCAAGAAGAATCAATATTAAACATCGAATTGTTTATGAAGTACTCGAAAACGAAATGCTTATCAGAATCTCAAGAATGTGGACTCATTACGGAGAATAAGATAACAAAAACGAGGAGACCAATAATTTACCCTAGCGGGAAAATTATTGCTCACGACAACCGTTATACTCTCACACAAACATTGACATTGTAAATACAAAAATGCTATAATATACTCATATCATGAAAAGGTAATAGTTTGAAATTTGAATGGAATGATGATAAGAATATACTAAACATTAAAAATCATCAGGTTAGCTTTGAAGAAGCTAAAGAAGTTTTTATAGACCCTATGCATATTTCAAAACTTGACCATAGATTTGATTATTTTGAAGAAAGATGGATTACTTTAGGAGCAACAGCACAAGAAAAAATCTTAGTTGTTGCCAATATGTTCTTCGATGAAGATGGCAAAGAAATCATTAGGATAATAAGTGCCAGAAAAGCAAATGAAAAAGAAAGGATTTTTTATGAGCAACATTAAAGAGAGAGAAAAGTTTGATGATTATGAGATGCTGGATGAGTATGACTTTAGCGATGGAGTGAGAGGTAGATTTTATGAACCTAAAAAGATACCTGTTTCACTAAGACTTGATAATGACATTGTTTTGTTTTTTAAAAAATTAGCAAATGAGCAAAAAGTTCCATACCAAACACTTATCAATGCTTTGCTGAGAAAAAAGTTACAAGAAGTATAACAAAAACAGAGTAGCCGTTATGTGCAGAGTACACAGGCACCAAGGGCATACCACATTATACGCGCACCTACCTACGCACGAATGATCTGCAAAGAAACCTCAAATCAGCTGATATTGGTAAATACCGTCTGCACATCCTCATCCTCTTCGAGCTTGTCTATGAGGTTTTCGACCTCTTCGAGCTGTTTGTCATCCAGCTCTACGGGGGTGTTGGCGATATATTCAAGGGTAGATTTTTTGGGTTCGATGCCACGCTCTTCAAAGGCTTTGCTCATCTCACCAAAAGAGGCGAATTCGGCATAAATGCGCAGGATAGGCAGATCCTCACCATGCTCCTGCGGCTCTACATCCCCCTCGATCTCTTCGAGCCCATAGTCTATCAGATCCAGCTCAAGCTCCTCCATATCCATGTCGTCACTCTTGTCGATGACAAAGACCGCTTTGCGTGTAAACATAAAATTGAGCGAACCTGACGGCAGCATCTCTCCGCCGTTGCGACTGAGGATCGCCTTGACATTGGCGACGGTACGGGTATTGTTGTCGGAGGCACATTCGACGATCATCTGCACCCCATGGTGCGCCTTGACATCATAGGTGATCTCTTTGATGTCTGCTGCATCTTTGGCGCTGGCGCGCTTGATGGCCGCGTCGATGTTGTCCTTGGGCATATTCTGTGCTTTGGCATTGAGGATGGCAGTACGGAGCTTGGGGTTCATATCTGGATCCTGGCCTCCCTCTTTGGCTGCCATAGTAATGATCTTGCCTAGCTTGGGAAACACACGGGACATGGTGCCCCATCGTTTCATCTTTGCTGCTTTTCGATACTCAAACGCTCTACCCATAGGTGTTTCCTTGATTGGATTGGAATATGAGAAGTGCCCATAATCCTAAATAATAACTGCAATTATACTCTAATGGGCTTATTTTTGGTATAATCCGACCATCATTACAGTGAGGTTGAAAGATGACAGAAGTAGATGCAGACTTGATAGCACATATGTCTGATCCCAAGAACTACGGTACGCTGGAATCCCCGGATGCGATGGGGATAGGAGAGAACCCGGAAAACGGTGAAAAGGTGATCATCTATCTGCGAGTCTCTCACGCAGAGCAGAAGCCGCTGATAGAGGATATTCGCTTTCAGGCGATCGGCTGTATGACCACGGTGGTGGCAGGCTCTGTGGTCACAGAGGAGGCCAAGGGACTCACCTTTGCCGTAGGAGAGCAGCTCGTAGGCGCCACACTGGGAATGTTGGAAAATGTACCACCTCAAGAGGCCGCCTGCTCCGAAATGGTAACACTCTCCCTGCAGGCAGCCATGGATACCTATATAAACAAGCAAAAAGAGCCAAATTTTGGTACAATTACCTATAAGGTCGCACATAGCTGCATGACAGAGGAAGAGAAATGAAGACACTACTGATCAAAACCCATGAACTTTGGTTGGAGACTTTGATGGCTGGATTGATGAGCCATGGAGAGGCCCGGATAAAACTGTATGATTTTTCTGAGATCATTTTTCGCCACTTTACCTGGCTGGAACACCATATGATCACACAAGGTGAGCTCTATGATTATGACAGGGACACGATTCCTGTCAAAGTAGAGCGACTGGGTCCCATATTGGATGACCTAAGCAGAAGAATGTCCGAACTGGATCTCCAGTTGATGGGGTGTGCGGACAAGAGCCTTGTGCAGCGTATCAGTAGTGATCTGAAATACATCCGTAGTTCACTTGAAAAAATGGATGGTGCTCCTGTTACCGCCTTTGACAGCTCACGGAAGCTGGACGGCATAGTCTTGACACAGGAGGCTACGGACGCTTTGACACTCTTTCTGTTTGAAGAGAGCTATAAGGAGTATGAACTGATCATGATCTACAACTATCTCCAGGCACACAGTCAGGATGCCTTTTTGAACAGGATTTTTCAGATCATGATCGACGAGAGCAAGTTTCACTTGCGCAGTTTTGGGCAGATGATGGCAGAGATGGGCATACTCGGGGTACCCAGAACCATCCACAAGAGCCTCTATCAGATCGAGGATGTCCGACAGTTCCTCCTAGACGGCATCGAGGAGGAGATCGCAGCCAAAGAGATGTGCAGAGAGCTCTCCGATGCAGTCGCCAAGGACAGCAAGGAACTGGCAGAGTTCTTTGATTTTATCAATCTTCAGGAAGACTACCACATCTCTCTCATGAAAGAGGCATTGATGCACTATGAAAAGTTGGCAACAGATGGCTAGACACTACAGCTCCCTGATCTCTCAGCTGTTTGGCAAATTTGCCTCCAGAGAGTTTTCGCCCAAGGTGCAGGCTTTTATCAACCAAAGTTATGTCAAATTGATGAAACTGGATATGAGCCAGTTCGAAGCACCGGAGCGCTATCCTAGCCTCAATGCACTCTTCACGCGAAGCTTCAGGCTCACCCCAAAGCAGCCGCTGGAGCAGGGAGAGATCATCTCTCCTTGCGATGGACTGGTCACTGAGGTAGGTACAGTGCATGACAGCATGGCGATGCAGATCAAGGGCATGACGTATGATCTGGCGGCACTGCTCAGTGGCAGGTATGCCAAGGATCTGGCAGAGCTGGAGGGGGGAGCCTATATCAATCTCTACCTCTCCCCCAGAGACTATCATCGCTACCATATGCCTTTTGATCTGGAGGTGCTGAGTCTACTGCATATCCCCGGCAAGCTCTATCCTGTCAATATGCCACTGCTGAGAAACAAGCTCAATCTTTTTATTGAAAATGAGCGCGTCATACTAGAGTGCCGTGACAGGCAAGGTGCCAAGCACTATATCGTATTGGTGGGAGCGCTCAATGTCGGCAAGATGGTTGTCGCCTTTGAGCAGCGCCTCAAGACAAATGCCCATGCCAGACAGCGCAGCTATTACGCCTATGAGACGCCGGTCAGGTTGCAGATCGGTGAGCTTTTTGGCTGGTTTGAGATGGGGTCGACGATTCTGATGTTCAGCCAAAAAGAGACACTCAGCTACAGCGTAGGCATAGGCAAAAAAGTCTCTTTTGGTGAACCTATCGGAAAGCTTATCTAGGCATGAAAAAGTCTCTGGTAATCTTCGATATGGACGGTACGCTGATCGACAGCTCCCGCACCATCGCCAACTCCATCAACCATGTAAGGGCACAGATGGATCTGACACCCATGCCCCACGAGCAGATCATCTCCAAAGTCAATGACCACAGCATCAGCCCTGCAGCATACTTCTATGAGATCGAAACGTTTGAACCGATCCATGAGCAGTGGTTCAACGAATACTATACCCAAAACCATGCCCATGAACTCGCTCTCTATGAGGGGATCTATGATCTACTGGGCTGGCTCAAAGAGCAGGGCACCCTGATCGCTCTGGCGACCAATGCCTACCGCATCTCTACACTGGAGTCCCTGAGACACTTTAGTATCGAGTCCTTTTTTGATACGGTGGTCTGCGCTGACGATGTCTCTACGGGCAAACCTGCACCCGATATGCTCTACAAGATCCTGCTGGCGCTGGACAAGAGTAACGAAGAGGCGATCTTTGTAGGTGACGGCCCCAGAGATGAGGATGCGGCTGAAGCAGCCGCCATGGACTATCTGATGGTGGACTGGGGATTTACAGAGCACAGCAGAGACAAGTCCGTGATTGGGAGTGTAGGAGAGCTAAGAGAGAGACTGGAGACCCTGATCCATTAGGCATTTTGGCGGACTTGTGGCGACAGCAGAGAGTCTCAACTTGCCAAGAAGCCCTACATATGTGGGACTGAAAGTCTCCACTTCCTTGACTGTCTCTGCGGATAGCAATATTGTTCTATACGATGCCTTTGCAAATACGCTACAATACATCATGATGAACTCACTACAAAAACCATACGATCTCAAACCTATCCTTTTTGAAAATTTTCAAGGACTCAATAGGGATTTCAGCTGTCATCATCACAGTACATATTCTGTAGGTATCACGCACAAGGGTCTCTTCCTCTCCTGTTATGGCAATCAAACCCATCCTGTTTATAGAGGCGGCACACGGGTGCTCAATCCCGAGGAGGCACACGGAGGCAATGCGCAGGAGTGGAGTCTGACAAACTTCTATCCTACGGTAGAGCTTATGGGGCAGATATACAAGGAAGTTTTTTGTACCGATGGTCAACCGCTATTTGAAAGTCACGTGATAGAGGATAGACATCTCTATATCCTGCTGAGGAGATTTTTCCTCTGTGTATATTACAGGGAGGATGCTCTGGAAACAGAGAGTGCCATGCTCGAAGCACTCTCCTATCTTGTTTTGCATTATGCGCAAACACAAGTACGGGTGAAGTATCCTGACGGCAAGGAGCTGATAGCCCACAGTATCGAGCTGATCCATGATTCTGTCAAAAAAGGTATCGCTCTTTCATCACTTGCACGAGAAGCAGGCATCAGCAAATACCACTTCTTGCGTATATTCAAGAAGTATACCGGACTCACCCCGCACCAGTATGCACTTTCTGTCCGTATCCAGCAGGCTACACAAAAGATTATAGCCGGCGAAAGTATCGCAGAGGCAAGTTTGGAATATGGATTCAGTGACCAATCTCACTTTACCAGACATTTCAAACGCATCTATGGCTATACGCCACACAAGATCAGTCAAAATAGCAATATCGTTCTATACAGATAATGGTACTTTAGGCTATACTTCTGGAAAATACCATAAGGATCATATCATGCAGACGGATCATAGAATGTACGGCCATCCGGTTGCCCCGGAAGATGCTACCGGCAAGCTTAAGGAAGTATACGACAGCCTCGAAGAGATGCTGGGTGGCATAATGCCGCATGTGCAGATACATGCGACCCACGCGCTGGAGGAGATGAAGTGTTTTACTGACCCGATGAAACTCACGCGTAACCATCCAGAGGTGCCCCTGCTCTGGTTTGCATTTATGCGGATCTATGTTGCCACGAAGGAGAATTACCCTTACTGTATTGCCCTCAATACCGCCATGTTACGAAACAGCGGTATAACAGAGAGGCAGATCAAAGCCTTTACGGAAGATCCAACCAAAATACCGCTTGACAAAAAACTTACACTACTTCTTCTGAAAGCAATCAAGAGCATCTATGACTCCCACCATTTTGCACAGAAGGATTTTGATGCGCTCTATCAGGCAGGCTACTCAGACCGAACCATTTACCAGATCATCTCCTACAGTACAGGCTTTAGCGGCATTGCCAGACGACTCAACACCTACCTTGTCAAAGAGCAGGCATAATCTTGCAAACCAAAAACAACAACTTCTTCTATTTTCTTATGTTTCTGGCGATGATCGGCTGGGGGATGAGCTGGGTGAGCGTCAAGATACTGGGAAGATATATTAATGAATATGATATGATACTTTTCCGTTTTGGTATTACGGCGGTGACCATGATACCGATCATCCTCTCTATGAAGCACTCCTTTAGGATCACGCTGAGAGAGTTTGGGATTGTGTTGCTGGCATCCTTGAGCTTCTTTGCCTATATGAAGTATTTTTTTCTGGGAACCAAACTCGGAACAGCCTCACTGGGCGGGGCTTTTGTGACGACCATGATACCGATCATGACCTTTGTCCTGCTGGCACTGATGGGCAGCAGAAAGGTAACGCGCAGAGAATTGGGTGCGTTGGTGCTGGGTGCTGCAGGCGTTGTGACAATCCTAGGTATATGGAATAAAACTCTCTCCGAGATCTTAGTAACCTACAACCTCTATTTTGTGTTGGCAGCCTTCTTCTGGGCACTGCTAACGATCATCAGTGCCAAGAACCGCACACTCTCGCCACTGGTGTTTACCTTTTATCTCTATGTGACGAGCGTAGTGCTGGACTTGCTTTTTTTTATAGATCTCTCTGCGATAGATCTAACATCGCTGGATGATACCTTTTGGCTACATATAGGGCTGATCTCGCTACTCTCAACGACCTTTGCCAATACGGTCTACTTTATCGGGATAGAAAAGCTGGGTGCAGGAGAGGTGAGCAGTTTTGTCTTTTTGGTGCCATTCTCTGCCATTGGACTCAGTGTACTATTTCTAGATGAAAAGATCAGTCCATGGATGATTGTAGGTACAGTCATGACACTGTTGGCGGTAAAAATATTGAATCGGATAAAGTTTGGGAAATAAAGAAAAAAGAAAAGGGGAGATGAGGCACACGCTGTGCGCCTCGGGGTAAACCTAGAGAGGTGTTACATTTTCAGCTTGTGGGCCTTTTTGACCTTCGCCGATCTCAAAAGAGACTGCTTGACCTTCTGCAAGTGATACACGACCACCGTCCGGGTTGTTTACTTGTCTGAAGTGAACGAATACATCGCTTCCACCATTGTCTGGCTGGACGAATCCATAGCCCTTCTCATCGTTGAACCATTTTACTGTTCCATTTACTACTTCTGCCATTGTATAGCCTTTGTAAAAAAATCACTTTAAAAGTGGAGTCAAAATAGGGGGAGTCTTCAGGGGTCTAGCGGGCAGAACAAAGTTCAATCACACTTTTCACACTAAAGATGAACTCTAGCCTCATCTTTCATCACAAGTATTATAGCCACAAAACATCTAAGCAACCTGAATCAATGAAAAATTTATGCAATTTGACTATACTTTTAATACTATTGCCAAACAAACCATCAAATAAAGGAAAATATGTGGAACTCACACTAGGAATACCCAAAGGAAGTCTACAAGATGCAACGATCAAGATATTCAAGGAGGCAGGCTATGATATTCGCGTCAAAGAGCGTAACTATTACCCCTCTGTAGATGATCCTGAGCTGAGCTGTATGCTGATTCGCGCGCAGGAGATGGCGCGCTATGTGGAAGGGGGTCAGCTGGACTGTGGACTCACCGGTCTGGACTGGATACAGGAAAACAGGGCAGAGGTGGTCGAGGTCTGCGAATTGATCTACGCCAAACAGAGCTTCAAGCCGATCAAGTGGGTCTTGGCAGTCAAAGAGGACTCTCCCTACACCTGTGCAGAGGATCTGGAGGGCAAGACGATCGCCACGGAGGTGGTGAATCTCACGCAGGACTATTTCACTGCCAAAGGGATCCATGTCAATGTGGAGTTCAGCTGGGGCACGACCGAGGTCAAAGTCCCCGATCTGGCAGATGCCATCGTCGAGATCACCGAAACTGGCTCATCGCTGAGAGCGAACAATCTCAAGATCATCGATACCGTACTGGAGACTACCACACGCTTCATCGCCAACAAGCAGGCCTATGAAGATCTCCAGAAGCGTGCCAAGATCGAACGCATCGTAATGATGCTCCAGTCTGTGATCGATGCCAAACCAAAATCCTGCCTCATGCTCAATGCTCCGAAGGCACAACTCGAAGCGATCCTGCAAGTCCTACCCAGCGAAAACCCCACGGTCTCTGATCTCGCCAAAGGAGAGTGGGTCGATGTCATGGCAGTCGTTGACCAAAGTACGCTGCGCTATGTCATCCCCAAGCTCAAAGAGCATGGTGCCAAGGCGATTGTAGAGTTGCCTGTCAGTAAGATTGTTGATTGAATAAGGGTGGGAAAATAGTATAAAGAAGTGGCTCCGGATGCTGGATTCGAACCAGCGACCAAGTGATTAACAGTCACCTACTCTACCGCTGAGCTAATCCGGAACAGAATCTCAAGACAGTGCTTGAAATGTGGATAGGATTATAGTCAAAAAGTCCTTTAAAGTCAATGGAATTTTAGGGAATTGTGTAAAAAATCACGCCATTGTTCTCAGTTTTGATGATTTCCCCTTCCTTTAGGAGGTTTTCCAGTGCTCTTCGGCTCTGCGTATCGAACAAAATATCGATATCCTCTGCAGTTAGCGGACGCTTTTTCAATGTGCCTAGAATCTCCTCAATGCTGTAGGTAGCAGGTGTACCCTCTACTATCTTTCTCTGGGTGATATGCACAGCCAGAGAGGGATCAAAGAGTCTGGAGAGTGTCAGGAGTTTTTCATAACTGATGGGTTTGACTGCGTAGGCAGGGGGACGGTCGATGGTACCCAGATCGATACGGTCGGGGGAGAGCTGCAGCAAAAAGGCATTGAGTGCCTCGATCTCCCGTGGCTTGTCATTGATCCCTTCGACGATCAGTATCTCTATGATGAGGGGGTGGGTCGTTTTGGCTTCGAAATCCAGCATGCCCTGCTTGATATTCTCGATCGTGATGCCTGCATGCATCCGGTCGATCCGCTTGAGACACTTTTGCGTGGCGCAGTCAAGCGAGAGCTTCACGGTATCGACCAGCAACAGAGCCTCCTGCACCTCGGGGTCTGCTATGGTGCTGCCGTTGCTGAGGATGAGGGTCTGGGTCTCTCCCTTGATGCGGTTGATCGCCTGGATGAGTTGATATAGGTGAGGATAGAGGGTAGGTTCACCATTGGCGGTGATAGTAAGCACATCAATATCCCCATGCGCCGCCAACGCCGCCTCTACCGCCTCTACGATCTCCTCCACACTCAGCACCAGCGTATAGCCATCCACCGTCTTGGCGGGATCCAGCTCGCAGTAGACACAGTCATAGTTGCACTGCTTGGTGCCGGGGCTCAGATCGATGCCGAGTGATTTTCCAAAACGGCGGGAGTGGATAGGGCCGAAGATGATAGGGTTCATAACATTTCCTTTATTTTAATACTTTGGTTTTTTTATACTTTAAAAGCAATTCTAGCTGCTCAATAGCAATTTCATTTAATCTTTTTAAGCGTGTTACAGGAGGCATAGTTTGTTTAATAAATTCTGCATTGAGTGATTCCAAATTGGCAAGCACAACAAGCTGTTCTACGCTAGCATAGTCTCTCATGTTTCCTATCTTGTCAGGATTTACATCTCCCCACTCTTTTGCTGTTCTGCCAAAGAGTGCTACATTTAACAAGTCTGCTTCATTTGCATACACAAAGTTTTTATAATTTTTTGAAACATTATGAGGTATGAGATGCTGCTTGATAGCA
>CAMZLC010000027.1 GCA_947311605.1 uncultured Sulfurovum sp. | reverse complement strand
GTTTAAAGGCTTTGTTGATAGCCGAAGGCACGGCACGTTTGTTGCGAAAGGTCATTTTGGCGGCATTGTTAGAAATGTAGCGTTTGAGGAAGACTTGAAAGGGCAAGAGGGTAAGATAACTAATAGACCCAAATAACATACAAGCCCTTTTTTAAGCATGATTATACCAAACAAGATTTATAATCGCGGTAACAGTAAGAGAGGATTTCTCATGATAAAAGTAGAATTTTTAGGGCCTATTGCTAAGGCAGCAGTCGAGATGGAAGCAACGACACTTGCCGATGTCTCCGCCAAGCTCAAAGAAGACAGCACGCTTACAGAATGGCTAGACAAATGTGCTGTAGCACTTAATGACACGATGGTA
Organism: uncultured Sulfurovum sp.; assembly: GCA_947311605.1. Taxonomy (GTDB): domain Bacteria; phylum Campylobacterota; class Campylobacteria; order Campylobacterales; family Sulfurovaceae; genus JAAXPZ01. The sequence continues at coordinate 7,431 of CAMZLC010000027.1, read as the reverse complement.
AATGACCTTAGCACGGTACTCAAAGATGGAGATAGAGTTTCTATACTCCCTCCTGTGTGTGGTGGCTAGACAGTGGAACTGTATAACGGTCCACTCGATACCAAAGAGATATTTGGTAGATGGCTAGATGAACAAGCAGCATCAAATTATGGTGCGTACATTCCTTTTGTGGGGACGATACGTGCCGAAGAGGGTATAGAGGCATTGAGTTTTGACATTTATGAGCCTGTGCTTCAAGCTTGGTTTGATGCATGGCAAGAAAAGGCTAAAGCCTTAGGAGCGGTGGTAAAGATGGCACATGCCAAAGGGGATGTACCTGTACATACTTCTTCATATGTGAGTGCTGTGTTTTCGCCTAAGCGTAGGGTAGCATTAGAGCTGATAGACGAATTTGTAGAAGACTTCAAAGCCAATGCACCTATTTGGAAATACGATGTGAAAAATGGTGAGCGTATGTACGCTGCCGACAGAAGCACCGCCATGGATGGTGCAGGGCTATTGGCATAAATGAAGGACATTTCCTTCGGGCATTACGCACTCTACGGAATAAAGGAATTTTTCTGATGATACACTTCGATGAATCTATCGAGAGAATAAACCGTCTCGAAATCAACAACTACAAGACAAAAATGCTGCCACTCATGGCATCGCAGGGGTATATCCTAGCGCAAGATATCATTGCAGACCACAACGCGCCAGAGCTGCCTACGTCAGGCATGGATGGTTATGCGCTGAGACATCAGGATCTGGCTTTGGGGAAACTCAGGATCGCGAGTATCAATCCTGCCGGTTCCGATGAGAAAAAATGTGTCACAGAAGGCATCTGTATCAAGACCTTTACGGGCTCCTTGATGCCGGAGGGTGCAGATACACTGATCCCGATAGAGAATGTTCTGGTGGAAGGAGAGGAGATTATCGTCCAGGAGCCAGTACCTTTGGGTTTCGCTGTTCGGGAGATCGGCGAGAATTACGCCAAAGGAGAAAAGCTGATCGCAGAGGGATGCAAGATAGACTTTGCACAGATCGGCATCTTGGCAAGTCTGAATATCTCTGAAGTCACAGTCTACTGCAAGCCTAGAGTGGCTGCCATATCCACGGGAAGCGAGTTGCTTGATCTGGGAGAGGAGCAGACCAATGACGCGCAAATACGAAGTTCGAACAATTATACAATAGAAGCGATCATTCGTAAATATGGCGGAGAGGCCATACATCACAAAAATATCAAAGATGACAGAGGGAGTATATTCAATGCACTCTCTTGTGCCTTGAGAGAGAACGACATTGTTGTAACGACCGGCGGTGTCAGTGTGGGAGATTTTGATTTTGTGAAGGATGTGGTCTATGAGCTGGGTTGCGAGATCGTATTTCGAGGTGTCAGAGTCAAGCCGGGACAGCATATCATTGTAGCCAGAAAGGACGACAAGTTTGTCGTGGCACTTCCCGGCTTCGCTTACTCTGCGACTATTATGGCACTGGTTTATCTTGTGCCACTAATACAAAAACTCCAGAAAAGTCCACTGAAGCTCTCCAGGGTAAAGGCAAGACTCAAAGAGCCCTTTGTGAAGCGTGCAAAAAAAGCAGAGTTCACAGCCTGTAATCTCTCTGTCGAAGAGGGAGGATACGTGGTAGATTTTGAAGGCAAAAAAGTTGGCACCTCTGCCATACTTACCAATATATTAGGGAATCTGGCACTGGTTTATACCTCAGAGGATGAGCAGAGCAGAGAGGCGGGAGAGGAGATAGAGGTGATACTGCTCTAGAAACTTCTGTATCCTGTCTGCAGTAGGTGTCTCATCCGTAAAAAATGTGCAAGTTGTGCCACAGTCTGGCATCCGCTATTGATGGCTTCTTTGAGCAGCGCTCTATTTGTTTTGATATCCATCGTCAATCCTTCTGTGTGAATTTCTATAGAGATTATAGTGATTGTGAAAGAATAATAGTAAAAATATGTCAAATTGTCATACTTTTAGCTATTTTCTGCTATAATTCTCTTAAATAGAACCCAAAGGAGTAGAAGGTGGTAGACTTTAAGGCAATTATAGACAAACTTAAGGATGTCATTTCAGAGCGAGACTTAAGCAAAAAAATTTTTGATAAAGATGTAGCCAGTGAGCTAGGCATCCCCCAAACGACTTTTGCTACCATGAAAAAGCGTAACTCGATCCCCTATGAAGAGATACTGCAATTTTGTGCACAGAAGAAGATCTCTGTCAACTGGCTCTTTTTCGATCAGGCAGTGGACATGCTGATCGAGGAGACCAATAAATTTTTCCAGATACGATATTTTGCAGATATCCGTGCCAGTGCCGGAGGCGGGGCAGAGGTGTTTGACGAGGATTTTGAAACGATCACATTGGATGAAAAAATCATGCACAATATGGTTGGACTCGGCAACACGGCACTGGAGGCCATCCATGTAGATGGTGAGTCTATGGAGCCAACCCTTCAGGACGGTTCGATCGTTTTTGTCGACAGAACACAGGCCGATATTAACAGGGATGGTATCTTCATTGCCTCTACGACTGCAGGACTTTTTATCAAGCGAATCCGCCAAAGAGCAGACGGCATGGTAGAGTTGATCTCGGACAATAAAAACTACTCCCCCGAAGTGCTCTCTCCTGAGGAGGTTTCGATCGTAGGAAAAGTAGTAGGCAATATAGAATCATTGTGAGATGAATCCGTCAGTCTCTTGGGGTTATGTTGCGCAGGAGATGCATCGTACACTTTCGGGGCGGATGCGCATCCGCCCCGTACCTATCTCTTCTCCACAGTCTATGCAGGTACCAAATCCATCTAGCTCAATGCGCAGGAGTGCATTATGGAGTCGGGCAAGTCGGAGTCTTGATGTATCCAGTACTGTGTGGTTGACATGGCTCTCTCCCATGGCCTCCAGTCTAGTGAGCCTTCCTAGGCTACAATCTGGTGAGATGGGCTTGGTCTTTTCCTGCAGGATCTCAATCTGTGCTTCTAGTTGTTGAATCTCTGCAGCAATAGTCTCTTCGATCTCGCTCTTTTCTGTTGCAGTCATCTTCTGTACCCGAACAGGAGTCTGGTAAGTTCAGTATGTAGATTTTTTGCTACATCACCTTGCAGTTCTAGTGTGTTGTTTTTGATGGTGCCTCCTGTTCCCAGTTTCTTCTTGAGCGTCGCAAGCAGGGTTTGCAGCGCCTGCTTGTTGAGATAAAAAGGCTGGACAATGGTCACGACTTTTCCCCTGCGTTTTTCTTGGGTGCAATAGAGAAGATGTTTGTCGGGTGTCCTCTCTTCCCTAATAGGTTCTGTGTGCCTTTTCTTTTGCTTATCCGATTTCCACCCCTCTTCAAAATTAGGAGCCATTTCAAATAGATTTTTTTTCATAGAGTTGCCTGGGTCTCTATAGTATAGACAATTTCAGTCTTGTTCTTCTTGGTTTGGATCTCGTGAATATGCAAACCTTCGATCGGCAGCTTCATGAATGCCTCCAGTGAGTCAATGCCTGCCTCGGCTATCTTTCGCAAAACAATGCCACGGTAGGCCTTTGCCCAATGACTGACTATCTTGCCCTCTTTGATAAACTTAAGTGTGGTGTAGGGATGGGAGGGTTTATAGTATTTATCGTAGAAGCCTGCACGGATATCGAGGATCTCTTCGCCATCTAAATAGTGGTCGAGTAGTTGCTTGAGCGGAGGACGGTAGAAGGATTCAGGCTTGATCTCTCCGATAGGTTTTCCTTGCTGTAGGCGGTATTCTGGGATAAAATCTCCTGCACCTAGTACCCCGAACAAATTGGAAAAAATCAGGAGATGGGTATCCAGGTAGCCTTTTGCATGCGCGTCAAGCGTCTCGTAATCCAGATAGCCAAAGGCAACACCCGTATAGCGTTCGATCGCCTTCATAGCAGGTTTATGGATGATGTCATGAGCATACCTTAGGATATCGGCTTCTTTTTTGAGCCCAAACATAACAGAGAGTGCAGCCATGTCGCCTTTTTGCAGTACATTGGTATAGCGATGCAGAAGTTGTGTACGATAAGGTAGGAGGTCTGCAAAAAGCAGACTCTCTAGCATGAACGGTTCTTCGCCGCCGGATCTTTTTGTTTCACTTGGAGCCAATAATATTTTCATAGGTCTGTCTTGTATTGAATGTGCCGTATTTTAGCCAAAAAAAGAGAAAATTAAAATATATGGTTAAATACTATTGACATTTAATTTAGTTTTGACTATAATCTCACTCCATTTTAGGATGGAATATTTACGGTGCTGGTGTAGCTCAGCTGGCTAGAGCAGCTGATTTGTAATCAGCAGGTCGGGGGTTCGAGTCCCTTTACCAGCTCCAGAAATATTTTTTATCAGTGTTTGACCAGTATTATATAACACATAGGTGAGTTACTCAAGTGGCCAACGAGGGCAGACTGTAAATCTGCTGACTACGTCTTCGAAGGTTCGAATCCTTCACTCACCACCATAAAGTGTTGTAGCAATTTTAGACGCGGGAATAGCTCAGTTGGCTAGAGCGTCAGCCTTCCAAGCTGAGGGTCGCGGGTTCGAGTCCCGTTTCCCGCTCCATAAACTGGGAGCTGTGTGAAATGATCTTTTCTTAGTAACTTCACCCAAAGCTTTTCAAACAATCTAGCACTAAAATATGCAAAGAAGAGAAATCTTTATTTGCCCATGTGGCTCAGGGGTAGAGCACTTCCTTGGTAAGGAAGAGGTCGCGGGTTCAAGTCCCGCCATGGGCTCCAGAAAGTATACAAGCGCGTCTGTATGGACAGGAGTTTTATATTTGAAGGCGCAGCACGACTGTTAACTTTGTAAATATAGTAGTCCTGTCCATATAAGGGCATGGGGTTGAGGGCGCCGAGAGGAAGTCTTCTAAGCGGATTTAGATATAATATCAACCGTAAAATACAAAACAGCTAGGAGAATGAAAATGGCTAAAGAAAAATTTGAACGAACCAAACCGCATGTCAATGTGGGTACTATCGGTCACGTTGACCACGGTAAAACAACACTGACAGCTGCAATCACGGCAGTGCTTGCAACAAAAAACGACTCTGCATTCATGGATTATGATGCCATCGACAATGCGCCAGAAGAGAGAGAAAGAGGGATTACTATCGCGACTTCTCACGTAGAGTACGAGACTGAGAACAGACACTATGCGCATGTTGACTGTCCAGGTCACGCCGACTATGTCAAGAATATGATCACCGGTGCTGCCCAGATGGACGGTGCGATCTTGGTTATCGCTGCCACTGATGGACCAATGGCTCAGACTAGAGAGCATATCCTTCTCTCGCGCCAGGTAGGTGTTCCTTATATCGTTGTATTCTTGAACAAAGAAGACCAGCTTGATGATGAAGATAAAGAGGAGATGCTGGAGCTTGTAGAGATGGAAGTACGCGAGCTTCTCGAAGAGTATGAATTTCCAGGAGATGATACACCCATCGTAGCAGGTTCTGCATTCCAGGCGCTAGAAGAAGCGAAGACAGGCAAGCTTGGTGAGTGGTCTGATAAGATCATCAAACTGATGGACGAGGTCGACGCCTATATCCCAGAGCCAAAGAGAGAGATCGATCAGGATTTCTTGATGCCAATCGAAGACATCTTCTCTATTCAGGGTCGTGGTACCGTGGTAACAGGTAAGATCGACAGAGGTCAGGTATGTGTGGGCGACAGTATCGAAATCGTAGGTATCAAAGATACCCAGAAGACGACCGTGACTGGCGTAGAGATGTTCCGAAAAGAGATGGATTGTGGTCAGGCAGGCGACAACTGCGGTGTCCTTATCCGTGGTATCGAAAAAGAGGCAGTACAAAGAGGTATGGTTCTTTGTAAGCCAGGCTCTATCACGCCACATATCAAGTTTGAAGGTGAAGTCTATATCCTTACTAAAGAGGAAGGCGGGAGACATACGCCATTCTTCAATAATTACAGACCGCAATTCTACATAAGAACAACGGATGTAACTGGCTCAGTCACACTGCCAGAGGGCACAGAGATGGTCATGCCTGGCGATAATGTAAAAGTAGTGGTTGAACTGATCGCGCCGGTTGCGCTCGAAGAGGGTACAAGATTCGCTATTCGCGAGGGCGGAAGAACGGTTGGTGCCGGTGTTGTGTCCAAGGTTATCGAGTAGAAATTACTCGCTCTACTTGGGACAACCACGAGGGCTTGCCCCTACGGGGTTATTTTGTAGGGGTATCTCTTGTAGGTACCTTGAAATATAGGAGATATTATGAGAGAAACCATTCATCTTGGATGTGAAAAGTGCACAAGAAGAAACTATCACACTACCAAGAATAAAAAGACGACTACCGGCAAACTGACATTAAAGAAGTATTGCAAATGGTGTAGGGCGCATACTGAACACAAAGAGATGAAGCTCTAATAGGGCTGATCTCTTTCGTTTAAATTTAGGCCAATAGCTCAGTTGGTAGAGCACTGGTCTCCAAAACCAGGTGCCGGGGGTTCGAGTCCCTCTTGGCCTGCCACAACAAAGGGTTCACAATGGGAAAATTAACAAAATTATTTAAAAACGCAAGAATTGAATTAGATAAAGTTATCTTTCCAACTAAAGTTCAGGTACGACAGGCATTTGTAGCAGTATTGCTAGTTGTGACAGTAATCTCTATATTTTTAGCACTGGTTGATATGACGATGTCAGCTATCGTTTCATCGACACTATAAGGAAACGCACAGATGGCTTATCAATGGTACGCAATACAGACCTATTCTGGCAGTGAAAAATCTGTCAAAGCAGGGATAGAGCAGTTGGCAAAAGACTATGGTCTTGAGGAGAAAGTAGAGCAGATCGTTGTGCCTACCGAAGAGGTGATCGAGGTCAAAAATGGCGAGAAGAAAATTACAGAAAGAACACTGTATTCTGGGTATGTATTCGCCTGTATTGATCTCGATACCGATCTTTGGCACAAGATACAGAGCCTTCCTCGTGTTTCTAGATTTATCGGGGAGCAGAAGACACCAACGGCACTCACGGATGCTGATATCAAAGTGATTTTGGACAAAATGGAGAACCAAGGTGCTCCGCGTCCAAAGGTAGACTTTGAAACAGGAGAAATGGTGCGTATTATTGATGGACCATTTGCAAACTTTACAGGCATGGTAGAAGAGTATGATCTCGACCATGGAAAGTTGAAGCTAAATGTATCCATATTCGGACGAAATACACCGGTTGAAATTCTCTATACCCAGGTAGAAAAGATAATCTAGTCTTGCGCAAGGACTTAAAATAGGTAGCGTAATCACTCTAAAAGAAGGAAGTTAACATGGCAAAGAAAATTGCTGAAAAGTTTAAAATGATGATCCCCGCAGGTCAAGCCAATCCCTCACCACCGGTTGGCCCTGCATTGGGTCAAAGAGGTGTCAATATCATGGAGTTCTGCAAAGCATTCAATGAAAAATCAAAAGACAAAATGGGCTTCAAAATCCC
>CAMZLC010000026.1 GCA_947311605.1 uncultured Sulfurovum sp. | reverse complement strand
TAGTAGCTTGACCTGAGTCAAATGACTTTATGGGGCTATTTAAGCGTCACAAAGCAAGAGTGGCAGAACACAAGGAAGTGGAGAGTTCATGCCCACGCAAAACCGATAATCCCAAACTATACACTAGAGATCACCCATCTTCTACAAAGCATTAGCACATGGGCATTCACAAAGCATCATCGATTCACCTACGGGTGAACCTTCAATACTTTGTAAACACCCATGCACTAAGCCTTTGCAGAATAGTAGGCGATTCTAATGCATAATTTGGGATAAAAATATCATAGCCTAAGGTGAGACTAAAGTCATCACTTCCGAAAAGTTGGTATAGCGTTTATGGTTGTGGGGAATTGGCGGCGAGAGGGAAATCCCTCTGCCTTGTGGCATCTAGAAGAGGTTGGAGTTCTCGTCTATCCACTTGAGATATTCGATGATATCTTTGGTTTGCTCATCACTCATGCCTTGGTTTGGCATACGCAGATTGAAGTAGTTGATCATGGATTTGATGTATTCATCGTTATACATCTGCTCTGGATGCAAGATCCATTGCGATACCCACTTCTCACCGTTTTGGTGTCTCTGGAGCACACCGGTAAGGTCTGGCCCGGAGCTCACTTTTCCGATCACGTGACATCCGTTGCAGCCACCCTCTTTGTAGGCCTCTTCGCCACGCTTGGCAGCCTCGTTCATAGGCTTGGCTACTTTTTTGACAAGCAGGTCTTTGGCTCTGATACCGACATCCGCGGTCTTGACCATATACTGCCAGATCATGTTTTCAAAGAGGATTGCTTTGTTGGTGTCTCCTGCTTTGATAGCTTCGTCAGACTTTTTCTTCTCTCCGGCGATCTTGCCGTACTGATCCAGTGCATCTGTCACAAGGTTTTTGACTGTTGGATATTTCTCAAAGTGATTTTCTTTGAGGAATTTCACGACAGACTGGATGACTTTGTCAGTGGCTGTATTGACTGCCACAGTTTGGTCATACTCTTTTTTGAGCTGCTCTGGTGTCATAGAAGCCATTTTGAGCTTTTTGGCTGCTGTGTACTTCTTGTTGGGGTCTTTGACCATGAGGTAACCCATCATCTCCAGGTGAAGCGCAGAACAGAACTCTGTACAGTAGTAAGGGAATACACCTTCTAGGTCTGCCTTGAATGTGGCAGCCACTGTTTTGCCCGGCTCAAGCGAGGTATGGACATTGTAGGTATCTACAGTAAACCCGTGCGTCTCATCCTCTGCACGCTCTAGGTTGGTCAGGTAGAATGTGACAGTGTCGCCTTTGTTGACGGTGACATGCTCAGGGTTGATATGTGATCTGACCACGGTGCCATAGACGTAGACATGGTTGCCTTTTCGGACGATTTTCTCTTGACCAGCCAGCGTTTTGCCCTCATGGATCTCACCGGTGAAGGGGTTGGTACCCATTTTGTAGCGCACTTCATGCTTGATTTTGCTGGCACGGATCGCTACTGCCTGGTGTGGTTCACCCAGTGGAATGGGCATATCATACAGCAGTTGCATCTTTTTGCCACGGATATCAATCAGCTGATGGTTTTGTGGATGCAGAGGGCCTATCTCGTTGAATCTATCGATCGCCAGTTTGTTTAGAGCGATGATATAGTCTCCCTGGGGATCCTCTGTCTTACCCTCCATACCACAGAGGTGACCGATGTTGTAGTTGACATTTTGTCTATCCAATACCTTACAGGTACGGTAGTTCCACTTGACGACCTGAGAGTCCACATAGAGTGAGGTATAGATCTCGCCATCCTCTTTCCATTTTGGCCCAAATTGATTGTGTAACGGCCCGAGACCCAACTCAGCCTGACAGCTCATGGTCTTTTTGAGATCCAGGATAGGGATACCATAGGGGTCTTTACCTACATAGGCTTTGTTCTTGACCGCATCCATGATCTTGGCAAAGTCATAGACAGTGGCATGGGTATCCAGCTTGCCGCAGACTACGATATTTTTACCATCAGGAGAGACATCTACGCCGTGAGGTGATTTAGGTTCTGGGATCAGGAAGAGACAGTCATTTTTGATCGCCCCATCCATAGGTACGACGCGTGCGCCGTTGATGATCTTGACATTGGCATCGTCTTTGGCGAGTTCTGCGAGTTTCTTCCAGTTATAAACATGCATGAAGTCTGTGTCGTTACGACTCATACCCGCTTCAAATGGTGGTAGCCCTTTCTCGATACCGCCTGTGTACATCTCTGAGTTGAATGAGTTGGTAAAGCCCCAGCCGTAGCTGACCTCTTTGCCGGCATCAGAGAGATCTTGCATATAGGGAGGCATCTCGATCGTGAAAGATTTCTCCGGCATGATCTTACCCTTTTTAGGATCAAATGCCCAGACAGTGACACCGCCTCTGTAGGTTTCTTTGTACTCCTCTATCGGGTGATAGTTGTTGTCCAGCGGTGCACCATACTGGCATGCTTCGAGGATATACTTGGAGTTTGGTGTGAAGAATGCCCCACCATGGTCTGATTTGAAGACAGGGTTGACCACGATCTGTTTGGTGACCATATCACTGAGATCGATTACCGCCAATCTTGGGTTGGCCTTGTCGTTGATAACAAGCCATTTGCCGTCATATCTGCCGTTGGTCTCTGAGATCGCCGGGTGGTGTGTGTCACCCCAGGTGATCTTCTTGCCTCTGATGTTGCCCTGAGCAAGTACCTTTTTGGTATCAT
>CAMZLC010000025.1 GCA_947311605.1 uncultured Sulfurovum sp. | reverse complement strand
CAAGCCAAGAAAAGCATATGCACTATGGTGTCTATCCTTTTCTTGGTGGTGCTGCTAGAGGGAGGGTTATACCCAGCTCCATTCCGAACCTGGAAGTCAAGCCTCCCATCGCCGATAATACTGCAGGCTACGTCTGTGGGAATGTAGGTCAGTGCCATCTTGAAAATTCTTCTTTTTACTTCTTTAACCTATTCTCTTTTTTGTGCTAATTTATTTCATTATTTTTTTGCTTATGTGCAATCAGATAAAAAAGCTTAAATAATAAGATATATGGCCAAAGTCTTAGTATAGTTTCAATATAATGATAGTACTTTGTGCCTTAGGATTTGAATGGATACGAATATTATAGAAATGTCTCATGTCGATAAAATGTTTGGAGATTTTCAAGCACTTTATGATATTGATTTCAGTGTGAAAAAGGGTGAGATCGTTGTAGTCTGCGGGCCCAGCGGTAGTGGAAAATCGACGCTGATACGCTGCATCAATAGACTGGAAGAGATAGATGAAGGCACGATCGTGGTAGATGGCATGAATATCTATGACAAAAAATCAAGTATCAATGAGATCAGAGCCGAAGCCGGAATGGTCTTTCAGCATTTCAATCTTTTTCCTCATCTTACCATTCTCGAAAATACCAATATAGCACAGGTGAAAGTCAAAGGTATTTCCAAAGAGAAAGCCTCTGCCCATTCTATGGAGCTACTCAAAAAAGTGGGCTTGGAACATAAAGCACAGGACTATCCCTCTTCTTTGAGTGGCGGACAGAAGCAGCGGGTCGCTATTGCAAGAACGCTGGCGATGCAACCTAAAATCATTCTCTTTGATGAGCCTACTTCTGCGTTAGATCCTGAGATGATTGGTGGAGTATTGGACGTCATGCGCTCCTTGGCGCAGGAGAACTATACGATCGTATGTGTCACGCACGAGATGGGCTTCGCCAAAGAGGTGGGCGACAGAATCGTTTTTATGGATGAGGGACGTATCGTAGAAGAGAATACGCCTATAGAGTTTTTTGAACGCCCCAAAAGTGACAGGGCAAAACTTTTCCTGAGAGAGATACTGACGCACTAGGAGATGCTGAGCATAAAGTATTATTTTTAATATTTTCTGGTCACTGTTATAGATGTGATTCAAACGACACAAGGAGAATACTATGAAAAAATTTCTGTTGGCACTGGTAGTGCTTTTCAATCTGACGGCTTGGGCAGGTGCCTCGAAAGTGTGGGAGGATTCTGCGCTGAATGCTATTGTAAAAAGAGGTGAGCTTAGGGTAGGTCTAGAGCCTGGCTATATGCCTTTCGAAATGAAAGACAAAAAAGGTAACATTATCGGTTTTGATGTGGATATGGTCAAGATGATGGCAAAAGAGATGGGTGTGAAGCTCAAGCTTGTGCCTACGGCATGGGATGGTATCATTGCGGGCTTGCTTACAGGCAAGTACGATATGATCGCATCTGGCATGACGATGACGCAAAAAAGAAACCTCAAGGTAAACTTTGCAAGTCCCTATATCTCAGCAGGGCAGACACTGATCGTCAGTGAAAAAGTTGCAGCAGTGACCAAGACATGGCAAGACCTTGATGACGCCAAATATACCATTGTGACCAAACTAGGTGTGACTGGCGAAATCGCAGCAAGAAAGATGTTCAAAAAGGCCAAAATCAGAACCTTTGAAACAGAGGCCGATGCAGCCCAAGAGGTACTCAACGGCAAGGCTGATGCTTTTATCTACGACAAGCCTTACAATGTGCTTTTTATGGCAAAAAGAGGCGGAAAGGGTGTCGTGCATTGGGACAAGGATTTGACATTTGAGCCTTTTGGCTGGGCAGTGAGAAAAGGCGATCCTGATTTTCTAAACTGGTTAGACAACTTCCTCTATCAGGTTAAAAATGATGGCAGATATGACAAAATATACAAGAAGTGGATGATTGACAGTAAGTGGCTGAAGAAGGTACAGTAATCTATGCCAAAACATCGTCAGAATCTATTTGAAAGTACCGCACTGGGAAAAGTGGGAGCTGTAGGCTTCTACCTCCTGTTGGCACTGAGCCTCTTTTATGCAGCCAGCAACATGAATTATTCATGGAAATGGAACAGTGTGCCTAAGTATTTTGCTTATGAGAAGACCGAGTCCATGACTGCAGACTTCGATGGTATAGTGCAGCTTGAGCCCAAACAGCTTATACTTACAAATGATTCTGGAGAGAAAAAGGTCTACCCTATTGAGGGCAACTATAGACCAGCAGTAGATAATGGCGATGATATCTACGAGGGAGATGCCGTACTTGAGATGACGCATTGGGTGCCGGGTCCTCTGATCAATGGCCTGATCGTCACACTCCAGATATCTGGTCTGTCTGTGGTTATTGCTTTCTTTCTGGCAACCTTGCTGGCATTTATGCGTATCAGCAAATATCCGATACTCCAATATATCGCGTCTGCCTATATCACAGTGATACGCGGTACGCCTCTGTTGGTGCAGATTTTTATTTTTTATTTCATTATTGCTACGATTTTCGATATGCCAAGGTTCTATGCGGGAGCCATGTCGCTGGGGCTTTTTTATGGTGCCTATATCGCGGAGGTGTTGCGAGGAGCGATACAGTCGATAGACAGAGGGCAGTATGAAGCTGCCAAGTCTTTGGGTATGAACTATACTCAAACGATGGGCTCGATCATCATGCCACAGGCACTCAAGCGTGCACTTCCGACCTTGGTGGGCGAGGTGATCGCCATGGTCAAGGACTCCTCTTTGGTTTCGGTCATTTCGATTACAGACCTCACCAAAGTGGGCCGCGAGATCGTAGCCAATACCTTTTCTCCGTTTGAGACCTGGTTGATTGTTGCGGCAATGTATTTTGCCATTACGTCCATACTCTCTTTTGTGGGGCACAGATGGGAGAAAAAGATGAAGCTTAAGGGTGGTATGTCCTGATTAGGTCGCCCTTTCCGCGTGTGTTAACTCATTTATGTTAAAATCAAGAGATATGATCATGAAGCGACAGGATAGAAATGACAAGTAAAAATATTTTATTGCAGAGGGCTGAAGAGCAGTTTTTGAATAAAGATTATACCAATGCACTCAAAATTTATGGACTGCTTCTCAAAGATTATCCCCAGCTCAAAGATGCCAAAGTAGGCGCCTATCTCAGTGATATGGGGCTGGATCTTGAGGAGGATGCGCAGGCTCTTTTTGATTACTATCAGGCAATCAAAAATTCCAGTGACGATGCCGAAGAGATCATTGATGAGCTTTCCCAGACGATCTATGCCACTCGCATTATTGTCCAGGAGCAGGTTGTGGGAGCTCTGCATGAGCAGGTCGAATACCAGGATGGCATCAGCTACGGCGATTTCGTTTCGCTCATCAATGAAAAAGGCAATTTTAGGGAAGCCTTTGAAAATATCATGTTTTCGACGAAAGTAGTGATCACGACCAAGGAGGAGTTTGTCGACTTTATCAAGCGACTCATCGAGGCTGATTATCATGCGGTTGCATTGAAGTATCTAGATGCTATTTCTGGTCACTTTGGTACGACACAGGATATCTACGCATTGTACCACCTCATCCCTAGAGCAAAATAGTGAAAATCGCATTTACCAAAGACAGCTTTAGCGCTCTGACAGATGACACTACGGCAGTGACGGAAGATACGCTTTTTTTACTTACCGCGCAAAATAGAAAATACTATGATGCTTTGGCGGACAAGCCTGCACACATCATGCCTTCGGAGCTCATCGCGCATTGGGAACTGGAAAGACTGAGGGTGGTGGGGGTTACAGGCACCAATGGTAAGACGACGGTCACAGCAGCTATCTACTCTTTCTTGTTGGATCTGAGAGAAAAGCCTGCCCTACAGGGCACAAGAGGTTTTTTTGCTGGAGAGGAGAGATTGGAGGGAAAGGCCATGACTACCCCCTCTGTCTTTGAGACACTCCATCATATGAAAATGGCGCAGGAGCATGGCTGTAGCTATTTTGTCATGGAGGTGAGCTCTCATGCCATTGACCAAAAACGAACAGAGGGCATTCGATTCTCACTCAAAGTGCATACCAATGTCACGAGAGACCATTTGGACTATCATGGTACGGTAGAGGAATACCGCAGGGTAAAGAGCCTCTTTTTTGCGGACGAGAGCCCTAAGTTACTCAACAAAGACGACATCAAGCATCTCACCTTTAATCCCAAGAACGCACTGACCTATGGGGTGGATGAGCCAGCCACCTTCAAAGTACAAGCATTTTCCATGGCGCATGGCCTGACAGTAGGGCTCAAGTATCTTGATCAGGAAGAGACCTTTCATTCGCCCATGGTCGGTCTGTTTAACCTCTTCAACCTGATGGCAGCAATGGGTTCTGTGGCGATGCTGACAGAAAAGCCACTGCGAGAAATCTGTGAGGTGGTAGAGCATTTTGGTGGGGTGGCTGGTCGTATGGAGGTCGTGAGCCGTAACCCTTTGGTCATCGTGGATTTTGCCCATACGGATGACGGCATGTATCAGGTGCTCAATGCCATGAAGGATCGCGATATCGTGGTAGTCTTCGGAGCAGGGGGAGACCGCGACAAGGAGAAGCGTCCACGCATGGGTGCTGTGGCCGGCAGGTTTGCCAAAAAGATCTTCGTCACCAGCGACAATCCACGTAGCGAAGTGCCGGAGATGATATTGGAAGACATACTCGCAGGACTGCATGGTAAAGAGCATGTGACGGCGACGCCTGACAGAAGGCTCGCGATCCAGATGGCGCTGGAATCACTAAGGGAGAATGAGATACTGCTGATCCTTGGCAAAGGGGATGAGACCTACCAGGAGATAGGCGATACAAAGTATCCCTTTGATGACAGGGCGGTGGTGCGAGAGCTGCTTGATCTGAAATCTTAGTCTTTTTGCCTGTCTCCTGTCTCTATTGATACAAAAAATAGAGAGAATGAACCAGGAATGACTTTTCAGTCAGAGGGCAGTTCCATCACCATCTCAAATCTTTCCCCTGTTTTTTGTGTGTGCTTATAAAGCTTGTTGGCATGCAGTATTTGGTAGGTGATCCAGCCAAATGAGAGCAGTATCAATATACCAGACAGATACAGGAGGACAGGAAGAAAGACTGACACGAAAAGACTCGAGAGCATAGCAAGGTGTATCCACATATGTTTTTTGGCTGTTTTGGGGTGGATGACCTCATGCATCATGGGGGCTGTGAAGTAGCCCTGTGCGTTGAGGTGGAACCATGTAAGAAAAGGAACGATCTTGTAAAACATGGCAAAAAGGACGCTGAGCACAAATGAGACAAACAGTACAACAGCAAAATCAAAAAGCACCCTTTCTGAGATAAAAATATGCAGGATCAGAAGCAGCATGCTGGCTATTAGGCTGCTCATCCCTATGCGCCAAAACCATACGGTGGCATCGGTCAAAGGTCTTTTGCGCTGAGAAAGCCTACGCAAAGTGAATATCGCGTATAGAGCCAACAGAAGATACAAGAGCAGCTGTATGGTCGACACCAGAGGTGTTACTCCCAAAAAACTACCAATGGCGAAGACAACCAGAAGGATAAATATGCCCAGGGGCATGTACCGGCCAAGTATACGGGGGTAGGCGGGTGTCACATAGAACATCTCTATCGTTTGAAATGAGATGGACACTATCAGCAACGCTACCCAACCAAAGAGTGCGAAGGTGTAGTGCATCTGCTTGATGGCAGCAAAGTGACCTCCATTGTGCATCTGCGCATAGGTCGTGGTCATATAGAGAGCCAGCAGTACCAGTGCAACAAGTGACGAGATAGCATAGAGCATGCCTCTGGATGATGCACTATGGTTACTTAGCCTCATCAGTTTGCTTCCCATAGAAAATGCTACATAAAGCAGAGAGGAGCCAAGCAGAACAGAGGCAAGCAGAAACAGGAATCCTGCATGTGTAGCGAAGCCTACTATCAAAGATAGCGTACCAAGTATGAGCAGGATTTTGACAAGATTGGATTTGGATATAGGATTCTGTAGGACTATGCCTGCGATGACGGGCAGCATCTGAAAAAGCGCCCCCAGCATAAAGGACATCATGACACCTAATGCAAGCACATGTGTGAGTATGATTGTGGCGATGGAGGATGGGGCAAAGATATCCTCCCCATAATACAGTACAAGGAGTCCGGATAACATACCAAAGAGAGCACCTGTCAAAAAGAGCCCAAATACGACGGAAACAGGCGGCGCCTGATCAAGAGAAAGTCCTTGTTGGTCAAACATCGAGAAGCTCCTGTAGGGCGGACTCCTTCACTCTAGAGATGAGGATATGCCACTCTTGCGATGCATCCTCATGTGTAAGCGTCTCGAATCCATGCTGTTTGGCAAGATTGATCAGAGGAATAGGGTTTTTGCGGTTGAGCATATAGATATAACTCTCATTTCCTAGTTCCCTCAGGGCAGCAATGCCTTTTTCCAGAGGCTCTGGGTGTGTCATCTCTCTGGCATCAATAAAGATTCTTTTCAAAGCGTAGCCTCTTTGATGATCGCAAGGATTTCCTCCCTCTTTTCTCGGGGGAGTACCCTGTCTGTCATGGCGTAGAGCATCTGTTCCTCTTTCATATTGTGCTGCTGGAGCAGAATCATCATCGATTCCGTTAGAGAGAGATAGGCATCTCTGTCTTTGCTCTCTATTGCTTCTGCCATTTTTCCGACCAGTCCCCGTACCTGTTCATGTTCAAAAACCATCACCTGGGTAGGCCCCTGCGCACTGCCCGTCTGTGCTTCAAAAGCGGGGAAGATCGTCTCCTCCTCTTTCTTGAAGTGTAACAGCGTGGTGTCGGCAAAGTGGAGATAAGCTTTTTCTGCCTGCTCCCAGTCACCATCTGCCACCAGAGCCTCGGTCTGTGCAAATAGCGTATCGCACTCTCTGTGTTCGGTTGTCATGTATTGTGAAATAATCATGGGGTCTCCTCTGTGTTGATATCTATGATGTTGTTTTGGAGTACGGTATCCAGTAGCATGGCCTCTACGCGTGACTGCCAAAGTCTTTGAAAGTCGCCTCTCTCCTCCTCTGTCGCGATACCCTGTAGTGCTTTTTGCATCAAGGGCATCATATCCGGTGAGCCCGGTACGGACTGGGTATCGACGGAGAGTGTAACAGAAGCACCCGTGTCTGTGCGGCTGAGGCGGACAGTACCTTGAAGGTCTGCATGGCCAAAGGAGAGGAGATCGTTGCGCGCAAAGGAACCGCCTATGCCTTTGAATCCTCCCTTGTCATTGGCACCTGCAATATAAGAGATTACTGCGGCAATGACACCGGTAACCCCTTCGTCCTTAGGCATTTTCATCTCTACTTTTATCTGTGATCTTCTGGGGAGACTATCGGGGAAAAGCGCCCTCAAGCCACTGCCTGCCATGAGAAATGCACTGGCAACTGTGGGGCAGGAGTGTCCCGCCAGCCTGGCACAATCGTAGTAATTGATCTCGAGCTCTCCCTTTGGAAAGGCACCGAGAAAATCACCCAGCGGATCATAGAGTTGGATGGTGGGAACTTTGTCAAAAAATGCGGGATAGCTCATCTATGTATACTCCAGTATTGAATTGGCACTATTATAGTAGAGTAATGTAAATCTGAGGTTGACGCATATCAATATACGACAGGATTGTGGCATGCGCGTCTCTAAGAAAAATCTGCTAAAATGCTGATAAAAGAGTAAAAGACTCTGAATTAAAGGGATCGATGATGATAAACGGAATACCACAACCCGCATTTTATATTTTCAAATGCCAGCAGAGCGCACCTCCGGGGATGCCAAAGCCAAGCTGTGTGAGCCAGAGCAACCCTGAATCTCAGGAGCTCTTCCAGCACCTGGGCCAGTCCTTGATGAAAAAAGGGATCATTGCTACGGCACTGCCTATCCAGACAGGATGCCTGAGCCGCTGTCAGCAGGGTCCGGTGATCCTGGTGGAGCCAGGGCATACGATGTATGTCAACCTGACCAAAGAGAAGATAGACAAAATCATCGAAGAGCACATCATCGGTGGAAATGTTGTAGAGGAGTATGTGATCGAAGATGCCTTTTGGGGCGAGCCTGTCGCGCCAGCCTCTTTGGCATGAGTGAAGGTATTAGGGTAGATCCGATTGGGGTATTTTTGGTATAATGCCCTATATGATTATACTGAGGTGAAACCAATGAATATTACCATGCTCTACAGCAAGTTGCACCGTGCGACTGTGACAGATGCCAACCTGAATTATGTGGGTTCTATTACGATTGACCAAACCCTTTTGGATGCTGCCCATATGCGGGTGGGCCAAAAGGTAGATATCGTGAATGTCAACAACGGCGAGCGATTCTCTACCTATGTGATCTCCGGCGAGCGAGAAAAGGGCGAGATCTGCCTCAATGGGGCCGCAGCACGAAAGGTGCACAGGGGAGACAAGATCATTGTCATCGCCTATGCGACCATGAGCGAAGAAGAGGCAGATAACCTTCTGCCCAAAATTGTGATACTGGATGATGAAAATGGTATCGCACAGTCATTTGAAGGGCTCAGTTGATGTTTGAAGGAATGGATCTCAAGAATATGGGCAAGATGATGGAGCAGATGCAGGAAAAAGCTACACAGATGCAGAAGCAGTCCAAGCAGGTGCAACTCACTGCCAAAGGCGGCGGGGGGGTGATCGAGGTCACTGCCAATGGCATGGGGGAGGTAATCGATATGACAATAGATGATGCACTGCTTGCGGACAAAGCTTCTCTTCAGTTGCTTCTGATCAGCACGATCAATGAGGTGCTGAGTATGGTAGAAGACAATAAAAAATCCCAAGCCATGGGCATGTTCGGCGGACTTAACCCTTTTGGCGGCAATGGCTAATGGACCAGCTTCTGGAGGCACTTTCGCGTGACAACCTGGTCGCAGTGAAAAAGATACTGGATGCAGATGAAGTGGATCTGACTCAGGAGGTGATCATGGGGGCAGAGTATGAGCTGGATGAGCCCGATGAGGTGCCTCTGCTCTCTTTTGCCATCAGTAGTGGTGCCTCTTTGGAAGCTATAGAGATGCTGATGGACGCAGGCGTAGATATCAAGGCAGTCAACAGAGAAGGGGTGGGCGCACTGGATATCGCGATCAAGTACAAGCGCATGGATATTATTGCGCTTTGTGATCAATATGGCGTGAGCCTGCTGGAGAGCCAGAGAAAGAGCGGTATTACCCCGTTGATCCTGGCAGCCTCTTTTAACGATATAGAGATTGTAACCTACCTGCTCTCCAAAGGCGCAAGTGTGCAGGATGTAGATAAATACGGAATGACTGCAGCAGCGTATGCCAAGCGTATGGGACAGAAAAAAATGCTGGCATTTTTAGAGAGTCAAGAGGAAAAACCATAAAAAGAGAAAAAACAAGGAGAAAATCTCTTTTTATGTAAAGGTAAACAAAAAACAAGGTCGAAAGTCAAACACTCAACTTTCTGATACTGTTAGTATAGACCATGAGCGTTAACTATGAGACAACAGTCAGTGAACAGATGGTTAACACCTGCAGGAAAAGGCAACAAAATGCAAAAAATCCTCCCCGAGAAGCCCCTGTGCGGCATAGATGAAGCAGGCAGGGGCCCACTGGCCGGCTCACTGGTGATCGTCGGGGTGGTACTACTGCATCCCGTAGAGGGGTTGATGGACTCCAAAAAACTGACAGAAAAGAGGCGGGAAGCCCTTTATCCCTCTATTCTGCAGCATTCTCGCCATCATATTGTTTCATTTTCAGCAAAAGAGGTAGATGCACTCGGGATCTCCGCCTGTATGACGCTGGGGCTGGAGGAGATTATGGGTCACCTTGGAGACTATACCTATCTTTTTGATGGCAACAGCAGGTTCGGAGTGGAGGGTATCCATACGATGGTCAAGGCGGACAGTAAAGTGGCAGAGGTGAGTGCTGCCAGCATCCTGGCCAAGGTCACACACGACAGAGAGATGCTGGCGTTTGCCAGAGAGTATCCGCAGTATGGTTTCGAAAAACACAAGGGCTACGGTACCAAAATGCATATGAAGGCTCTGGAAGCATACGGAAGATGCGAGCATCATCGAAAGAGTTTCAGGGTAAAATGTCTGGATGGTCAGGGTTGACAGGAAGAGGCAAAGCCGCTAAAATTCACTATTCACTATTCACTATTCACTATTCACTATTCACTATTCACTATTCACTATTCACTATTCACTATTCACTATTCACTAT
>CAMZLC010000024.1 GCA_947311605.1 uncultured Sulfurovum sp. | reverse complement strand
TTAGCGGCTCAAACCAGTAGGTGCCCGGTTTTGGTTTGAGCCAGAGACGGTTGAGGCTCCCGGTGACATCCACAATGGTTTCCCCTACCGCACCTCTGTGTGTGAAGTAATCTTTGCCTCCCAATACAAAAAAATTGTGCAAGTATCAGGCATTTGCTGAGAGGTATTGCCTTGATAAGGTAACACCTTCTCCCCTGTTTCAAAAAAGTGCCAGACGATAGAGTGATTTAAAGTCTAGTTAAGTTATAATCGACCTGTTTGTGAGAGACACAAATTATTACCAAAGGAGAAAGAATGAAGAGAATTGCAAAAGCAGCCGCCTTGGTAGGCGTCGTAGCATTACTGGTAAGCCCATTGGCAGCCAAAAAAATCAAATGGAAGTTGGCGGAGACTTGGCCATCCACCTTGACACCACTCGCTTCGCCTCCATTGAAGCTGGCACAATATGTCAAAGAGATGTCTGACGGTAAGTTTATCATCAAAGTAGAGGGCAAAGAGAAGCACAAGGCTCCACTAGGCATCCTGGATATGGTCAAGGGTGGCCAGTACCAGATGGGTCACAGCGGCTCTTATTATTGGAAAGGCAAAGATATCAATACGGTATGGTTTACAACAGTACCCTTTGGCATGACACCTTCTGAGCAGTACGCCTGGTTCTACCATGGCAATGGCATGAAGTATATGAAAGAGGTCTATGACAAGTTTGGTGTGATGAACTTCCCGGGAGGTAACACCGGTAACCAGATGGGTGGTTGGTTCAGAAAAGAGATCAACACAGTGGCAGACCTGAAGGGTCTCAAGATGCGTATCCCTGGACTTGCAGGTGAAGTGCTTGCCAAGCTTGGTGTCAATGTGACCAATATCCCTGCGGGTGAACTCTATACATCACTCGATCGCGGTACGATCGATGCACTTGAGTGGGTCGGGCCTGGTATGGATATCAAGATGGGCTTCCATAAAGTAGCCCCATACTACTATACCGGTTGGCACGAGCCGGCATCCGAAATGCAGTTTATGGTCAACAAAAAAGCCTTTAACAAGCTTCCAAAAAATTATCAGGCTATCCTGGTTACTGCGATGAAAGCAGCAGCATTTGATATGTATGTGGAAAACTTCGCAGCTTCTGTGGATGCATGGGACAAGATGAAGAAGGACTTCCCCAACATCAAAGTCAAGCACTTTCCTAAAAAGGTCGTAGGCGCGATGGAGAAAGCAGCCACAGAGGTCTATGAGGGATATGCAGCAAAAAATCCTAAATTTAAAGAAATTTATGAAGATTACACTGCGTACATGAAGAAAGCCAGAGCATGGTCTCAAATGATGCAGGGTGGTTACCTGAATCTAGAGAAATAAGCACCATCTGATTTTGGCAAGCTTTCATGGCTTGCCAAATACCCAATATCAAGCGGAGAGATCCTCTCCTTTTGCTATTAGGTACAGAGGAGTAGCTGTGTTGTTGAAGATTGAAAAATTTATGGATAGGATCATTGATGCTGTCGGGTATGCGACGGCCATATTGATGGTCCTTATGATTCTTAATGTTGCTTTTGATGTGGTGATGCGTTATGCATTTCATAACAGTTCCATAGGGATGCAGGAGGTAGAGTGGCATCTCTTTGCGGTGATCATCCTATATGGCACAGGCTATGCATTGCGGCACAATGCCCATGTACGGGTAGATTTTCTGTATGATCGTTTTGGCTACAAAACCAAGGCAATGGTCAATATCGTAGGCACCCTCCTTTTTATGATCCCTTTGGCACTGCTGATCATTTATGGTTCGTATGATTTTGTGATGGATGCCTATACGACCCATGAGATCAGCGAAGACCCCGGGGGGTTGACGCACCGCTGGCTGATCAAAGCACAGATTCCGCTCGCGTTTACCTTTTTGCTTTTTGCCGCGACCAATTATGTGATCAGCAATATCAATATCTATCGTGGTTTTGAAGAGTTTCCCGAGGCTGAGGAGGAGATGCTATGATAGGCCTGATCATGTTCGGGGCAGCACTATTGCTGCTTGTCGTTGGCTATCCTGTTGCTTTTACTTTCGGCGCGGTTTCTATCTTTTTCGGTGCGCTTTCTGCCTGGTTTGAGATTGTGCCGGATGGAGGCACGGTGCTGGAGTTCTGGGAGGAGTTCCTCTCGATGTTCTCGATGATGCCCTTTCGGATCTATGCGATCATGGGCAACAAGATACTGATGGCAGTGCCGCTCTTTATTTTTATGGGTATCGTGCTGCAGAAATCAGAGCTGGCGGAACGAATGCTCTCCTCTATGGGTACGCTTTTTGGCAAGGTGAGGGGCGGATTGGCGATCTCTACCGTGCTGATCGGCGCCTTGTTGGCTGCTTCTACAGGTGTGGTAGGAGCTTCGGTGGTAGCGATGGGCGTGATCTCGTTGCCGGTCATGCTGGATAATGGATACAAAAAATCGATCAGTTGTGGTACGATCTGTGCTGCAGGTACACTGGGCCAAATCATCCCTCCCTCTATCGTTTTGATCGTCTTGGCAGATGTGTTTCAGCTGCCCGTGGGCGATCTGTTCAAGTCTGCGTTGATGCCTGGTTTGATGTTGGTAGGTGTCTATATTGTCTATATCTTGATCGTCTCATTTTTTGACAAAGAGGCTGCACCTGCGATGAAAGTAGATATCAGCGTGAGCAAGACCACCAATATCAAGAAAGCGTTACTTTCTATTATTCCTCCATTGACGTTGATTATTTTGGTACTTGGCTCCATTTTCGCCGGTGTTGCCACGCCCACGGAATCTGCCTCACTAGGAGCGCTAGGCGCCATGATACTTGCTTTGATGTATGGAAAACTGAGCTATAGCTTGGTGAAGAGTGCCTCTTTGGAAACCGTCAAAACCACCTCTATGGTCTTTGCGATTCTGATAGGTGCCACCGCCTTTTCTATGGTCTTTATCTATAGTGGCGCCGATGAGATCGTGGAAGCATTTATGACGACACTTCCGGGAGAGAAATGGGGCTTTCTGATCTTAACGATGCTGATCATTATGTTCCTTGGCTTCTTTATAGATTTTATTGAGATCTCCTATATCGTCGTGCCTATTCTCCTGCCTATTGCGCAGACGATTGGCATCGATCCGCTCTGGTTTGCCATCTTGATCGCGCTGAATCTACAGACATCATTCTTGACACCTCCGTTTGGCTTCAGCCTCTTCTATCTCAAGGGAGTAGCGCCCCCTACAGTAAAAACAACAGATATTTATAAGGGTGTATTGCCTTTTATTATCCTCCAAATACTAGTACTTGCCTCAATTGTTCTCTTTCCAGGATTCTATGGATTTGCCGTCTAAGGCTGATCTGTAGAACTACGTAACTATTACGAAACTTATTCGGGAATATTGAGACCATTTTAAACATATTTTACCCTCTTTATAAGTAAAAACCGTTATACTCATTGCACTTCAACATAAAAGGATTCACATGAAAAAAGTTCTATTGGCAGCGAGTGTAGCAGTCGCATTATCGGTATCGGCAGGCGCAGCAGATTTTGTGCTAAAGTTTAGTCACGTAGTCAGCGAGAATACCCCAAAAGGTAAAGCGGCTGTTTTCTTTGAAAAAAGACTCGAAGAGCTCAGTAAAGGTAAAATTGATGTGCAGGTCTACCCAAGCTCACAGCTGTATAAAGACAAAGCAGTACTGAAGGCGATCAGACTGGACTCTGTGCAGATGGCATGTCCTTCATTTTCTAAATTTGGTAAATTTGTACCCAACCTGGCTCTTTTCGACCTCCCCTTTCTTTTCAAAGATATCGACCAGCTCCATAGAGTACAGGACAGTGACGTAGGGCAGAAACTCAAGGATATGGTTACAGCCAAAGGCTATGTGGCCTTGGATTTCTGGGACAATGCATTCAAGCAGTTTACCTCTTCGAAGCATGCACTGATTAGCCCCACAGATGCCAAAGGGCAGAAATTTAGAATCATGAGTTCCAAGGTATTGGAAGCACAGTTTAAAGCTGTGGATGCCAACCCTCAGATGATGCCATTCTCAGAGGTCTATTCTGCACTACAGCAAGGGGTGATTGACGGTCAGGAAAACACCAACTCCAACATCTATACTAAGAAGTTCTATGAGGTTTCTAAATATATGACCGTAAGTAACCATGGATACCTTGGTTATCTGGTTGTGATGAGTAAAAAGTTCTGGAATTCACTCCCGGCTGACCTGCAGGCAAATGTAAAACAAGCAATGAAAGAGGCCACAGCCAAAGAGCGTGAGTGGGCCGTAGAGCTTGACCAGTCACAGTTCGCAGAGATCAAGAAGTATGCGGATGAGACCAAAAAACTGGAGATCACTGTGCTGACACCTGAGCAGAGAGATGCATGGAGAAAAGTTATGAGTACGATCTACCCAAAATTCTATGATGACAAAGTGATCGGCAAAGATCTTATAGAGGCAGCTATCAATACCAAATAAGGCACCCGTATGAAACAGATTTTTACGCCTGTCGGCAAGGTGATTGGTTTCATCAATCAGAGCATCGCAGCATTCGGCATCTCTGCCGGTGTGGCGTTGGCATTTTACAATGTGGTGGCACGGTATATGTTTGATACGAGCCTGACCTGGGCATCAGAATTGACTATATATCTCTTTTTATGGAGTGTTTTCTTTGGCGCAGCCTATTGCTTCAAGGAGGATGCTCATATCTCTATCTCTATACTGCTGGATGCTTTATCCCCTCGCGTTGCAAAAGGCTTTATGTTGCTTTCGCATGGTATTACTTTTGTCTATCTGCTCGCAGTCTCTTTTTATGGATACAAGTACCTGCAGTTGGTAATTGAGCTCGAAGAGACCTCGGTTGACCTAGAGATTCCCATGTGGATTCCTTATTCGGTGATACCAATTGCTTTTGCTTTTGCGGCCTACAGAGTAGGAGAAAAAATTCTCTATATTTTCAGAACACCTGCCGAGAAGGTGAAAATAGTCAGTGAGGCAGAAATGATTTTGGCCGAGATGGAAGCGTCCGCACCGGAAGATGTGCTTGATGCAGTAAAGAAAAGGTCTATAGGAGGAGTGCTGTGAGTATAGGTATACTATTTGGTATTTTCTTTTTTCTGCTACTGATAGGTGCACCTATCGCCGTCGCGCTAGGCGCCTCAACCTTTGTTACTTTGATATCATTTACCTCTGTCTCTCCCATAGAGATATCTTCGATGCTTTTTGAGAAGATAGACAGCTATTCCTTGATGGCAATTCCTATGTTTATTTTGGCAGGAAGTCTGCTTTCAAAAGGCAGCAGTGCAAAACGTATTATTGATTTTGCGCAGTCTATTGTGGGGCACTTG
>CAMZLC010000023.1 GCA_947311605.1 uncultured Sulfurovum sp. | reverse complement strand
TACAAAAGTCCAAAAAGGAAAAAAACTTGTTTATTGTTAGCTTTTGTGAAAACTATGAGTCTTTATTGAACTCAACCTTATTTTATCGATTTGGTTGATAAATATATTATACGAAGGAACCAAAATGGTTTTTATTGAAGATATCGTTGCAGACGAGGTGATGGACAGCAGAGGAAACCCCACGGTCAAGGCAACCGTGACTTTGAGCGATGGCACCACAGCCAACGCTATTGTACCCAGTGGCGCAAGTACCGGAAAAAGGGAAGCACTGGAGCTTCGTGATGGTGGCGACAGATATATGGGCAAAGGTGTACTTAAGGCTGTAGCACACGTCAATAGCACTTTGGCAGAGACGCTGATCGGCATGAGTCCCTACAACCAGGCGGATGTTGACCTCGCGATGAAAGAAGCTGACGGGACTGATAATTATGGTAATCTCGGTGCCAATGCCGTGCTGGGGGTTTCTATGGCAGTCGCCAGAGCAGCGGCACGGTCACTCAAAATGCCGCTGTATAGGTATCTCGGAGGTGCCAATGCTGTCGTCATGCCTGTGCCTATGTTGAATATTGTCAATGGAGGAGAGCATGCCAATAACTCAGTGGATTTTCAAGAGTACATGGTCATGCCTGTAGGGTTTGACAGGTTTTCAGAAGGACTGAGAGCCTGTGCCGAGGTCTACCATGCGCTCAAAAAGATCATCAATGATATGGGCGAAAGCACGGCAGTAGGGGACGAAGGCGGATTTGCTCCCAACCTCAAATCTAACGAAGAGCCTATCCAGGTCATACTCCAAGCCATCGAAAAAGCTGGGTACAAACCTGGAGAAGAGATCGCCATCGCACTAGATGTGGCAGCAAGTGAACTGGTCAATGAGGCAGGCAAGTATGTCCTCAAATCAGAAAATCGTGAGCTGAGCAACTCTGAGCTGATTGCCTACTATGCTGACATGTGCGCGAGATACCCTATTGTCTCTATCGAAGATGGCTTGAGTGAGGATGACTGGGATGGATGGAAAGAGCTTACTGAAGTCCTGGGAAGTAAAATACAGATAGTAGGGGATGACCTTTTTGTGACGAATGTCGCTATTCTGGCAGAGGGTATTCGCAGAGATATCGCCAATGCTATTCTGATCAAACCAAACCAGATCGGTACCGTCTCTGAGACGATGCAGACAGTAAGACTGGCACAAAGAAATGGCTACCATTGTGTGATGAGTCATCGCTCGGGCGAGAGTGAAGATACCTTTATCGCGGACTTTGCTGTTGCACTCAATACGGGGCAGATCAAGACGGGCTCTACGGCGAGAAGTGACAGAATCGCCAAGTACAACAGGCTGCTGGAGATCGAGACAGAATTGGGGCAGTTTGAGTATCTCGGCAGAGATCTCTTTTAGAGGCTGCTCTCTTGTCTCTGGCTGCCAATAACCGCTACGAATGGCTCGGTTTTTCGCTCAAAAGTATCTTTCTGATACTGGTGGGTATCATTGTGTTGGGACTCTATATCGGGGTGCTGCTCTTTGGTGAAAATTCCTTGATCGTACTGAATAGGCTGGAGCACGAAAAGGGGAGCTTTGTGCAAGAGAGAAAAGAGATCAAGGTCGCCAATCAGAAGCTTCAAAAAGAGTATTTTGAATTGCTTCAGCTTACAGAGTAGTCTGCGATTCTTTGAGCCCTTTTCGGACCAATTTAATAGCAAACATAGAGAGTATCACCTCAAAGAGACTTGCCAAAATAAGCTGGTAATAGACAATGATGTCAATAATGCTGGCGTCGTATCCTATCGTGGCTACGGCGATGATCAATGTCAATGGCATAGAGAGGGCAAAAGCGCTGAGTAGTGCGTGCCGGCTTCCTGCGATAGGCTTGAGATGAAAGGCTCCCAGTATCCTCATCCCTATCATGAGTGCCGTGATCAGTAGTGCCCCAGTGACTACACGGGGGTAGGCAAGCGCATTGAGGTCAAAAGAGGCACCCACATGAATAAAGAACAGGGGTACCAGAAACCCAAACCCCAGGCTGCTCATCTTCTCCTCCAGATGCTTTTCATGATGGAAAAATGCAGAGATGGCAACTCCGGCGATAAAGGTTCCTAATGCCAATTCGAGATCCAATACAAGCATCAGTGAGATCAGAATAAAGAACAGCGCGATCGCCAGCCTGACATCCTGGTCTGAGGTATCGAGCTTGGGCATGAGCGTGCGCTTGAGCTCAGGATACCACCAAAACAGTAGATGTAGCACACGGTATACAATATAGATGGCAAGAATGAAGAGGAAGAGATAGCCCAATTTTGCGAAGAGTGCCAGACCAAACCCTACGCTGCTAGCAGCATCAATAATAGTGAGCGCAGCGATGCTGACGATCTCCCCCAGTACACCAACGATAAAAGCCAGCCTGATCCACTCCTCCTTTTTCCCATAATTTTTTGAAAGCGAGGCCAGTAGCCCGATGGAGATAAGAGGAAGAGAGATAATAACGATGGTATTGAGGCCTAGAAGCATGCCGCTGCCAAATGCCAGGATCACTAATGTGGCAATAAAAAATATGGCTCTGCGTATTAGACTTCTAGGGCTTTTGATGATCTGCTTGAGATCGACCTCCATGCCCGCGAGAAACATCAGATAGAGGAAGCCTACTTCGGCGACAATATCGAAATATTCATGATGGTGCACCAGTCCCATAAAGGAGAGGATGGATCCCAAGATGATCTCTACAGGTGTGGTAGGCATGCGTAGCAGTTTGGCAAGAAAAGGCGCGCCCCAGATGACCAGGGAGAGCATGAGCAGGAGGGTGATTTCGGCTGGCATAGTATCTGTTGCCGCTAGGTGGCATCAACCCTGTGTTTGCACTTGAGACATTCATAGACCTCTTTCCCTCTGAGGGTTTTTTTGCCCATGGTGTACTCGCACTCTGGACATTTTTTGTCCACCGGCTCAAAGTTAGAGATAAACTTGCATTTGGGGTAGGAGGCACAGCCAAAGAACTTTCCTCTCTTTCCCTCTCTTTCCTGAATTTTTCCTCCGCAGAGTGGACAAGGGACTTCAAGCTCCCTGGGGGGAGTGAGAGATTTGGCATTTTTACATTTGGGGTAGGCGGAACAGGCAAGAAATTTTCCTCGTCTGGAATCCTTGATGACCATGGGGGAGCCGCACTTGTCGCAGACCTCATCTGTCTCCTCGGGCTGCTCCGGCTCTGTGCCATCGACATTCTTGGTGTATTTACATTTGGGGAAGGCGGAGCAGGAGATGAACTCTCCGTAGCGTCCTTTTCGCAGCACCAGCGGTTCTCCACACTTGGGGCAGTCCTCTCCGGTAGGCGTGGCGATCTTGAGGCTTTTAATATTCTTTTTCCCCTCATCAATACGCTTGATGAATGGAGCATAAAACGCTTTAAGTATTTCCTGCCAGTGCTTCTTGCCTTCTGCTACCATATCTAGTGTTTCTTCCATCGTGGCAGTGAACCCGCTGTCTACAATATCAGGAAAGTGCTCCTCCAGCATCTCTATGACGGTAAATGCCACTTCTGTGGGATGGATTCTTTTCTTTTCCAGTTCAATATATTTACGTGTTTGCAGCGTCGTGACGGTGGGAGCATAGGTACTTGGCCGACCGATACCCAGTGATTCGAGCTTTTTGATCAGACTGGCTTCGTTGTAGCGTGGTGGCGGTTCGGTAAAGTGCTGTTCCGCCTTGATCTCATCCAGGCTGACAGCCTGAGCCTTGTTGAGTTTTGGCAGCAGCTTATCTTTTTCGCTATAGCCTGTGACTTTGTAGAAACCGTCAAAGAGCATTCTTCTTCCACTTGCTTTAAATACGGATCTTTCGCCGCCGAAGAGAATGGTCTGTGTCTCAAACTCTGCCTCGGTCATTTGGCATGCGAGAAAACGGTTGTAGATCAGTCTGTAGAGCTTCAGTTCATCTGCACCCAGATATTTTTGTGCCAGCTGTGGGGTAAAATCGATAATGGTGGGTCGTATCGCTTCGTGTGCCTCCTGTGCGCCTTTGGCTTTGGTGGCATAGTTCTTGGGCTTGGCAGGCAGGTATCTGTCGCCATAGTGCTCAGTGATGAAGTCACGCGCTGCAGAGACCGCTTCTTTGGCAAGATTGAGCGAATC
The DNA here is from genome assembly GCA_947311605.1 of uncultured Sulfurovum sp. GTDB lineage: Bacteria > Campylobacterota > Campylobacteria > Campylobacterales > Sulfurovaceae > JAAXPZ01. The sequence goes on along the minus strand of CAMZLC010000023.1, from coordinate 5,160 downwards.
GGTCCTCATGTAGGTGATCACGCCCATACTGCCTTTGTCCGTCTTGACTCCCTCATAGAGTTTCTGGGCGACCATCATGGTCTTTTTGGGCGAGAAGCCCAGCTGCGTAGAGGCGCTTTGTTGCAGTGTAGAGGTCATGAAGGGCGGGGGTGTTTTGGTCTTGCGCTTGGCAGTCTCGATACTCTGTACGGAGAAGGATTCCTTTTTGGCAGAGACCACGATCTCCGAGGCGGAAGCTTCGTTGCCTAGTGTCATCTTCTCTATTTTTTTACCCTCAAAACTATAGATAGAGGAGGCGATCTCTTTTTGGAAAAGTGCCTCGATGCTCCAGTACTCTTGGGGCTTAAACGCCTTGATCTCCCGCTCTCTATCTACAACGATTTTGAGTGTAGAGCTCTGAACTCTTCCTGCGCTGAGTCCTCGCTGAATTTTGTTAGCTAGCAATGGGGAGAGTCTGTATCCCACGATACGGTCGAGCAGACGTCTGGTTTGTTGTGCATCGACAGAATCCATATCCATTTGACGAGGATTTTCTAATGCATGCTTGATGGCTGTTTTGGTAATCTCGTGAAATACAATACGAGGCAAAGCCGTAGGCTCTTTGCCGATAGCCTTGGCGATATGGTAGCCGATAGCCTCTCCTTCGCGATCCTCATCCGTCGCGATATAGACGGTTTCTGCCTCTTTGGCAAGTTTTTTGAGCTCTTTGACGATAGGGTTGGCTTCTCTCGGTATAGAATACTTGGGGACAAAATCGCCACTCTCTTCATCTACGGTGATACCAAATGAACTCTTTGGCAGGTCGCGTATATGCCCTTTGGAGGCAATGACTTTGTAGTCTTTGCTCAAAAAATTGGTAATGGTACGCGCTTTGGCGGGGGATTCGACGATGATCAGGTTTTTCATAGGTGCTTACTTTATCATTGGAAATTTTTGGTATTGTAGCAGAAATGCTTAAAAAAGCGAATGATGAAAAGGAATGAGAGATTGCGGCAAGAAGCCGCAATCTCTGTTTAGGCGATACTGGGGATCCTGATGGCCTGGCCTGGGTAGATCAGGTCTGCGTCCTTGATGACTTCGATATTGGCCTCTACGATGACGGGGTATTTGCTGCCGTCTTTGTAGAAATGAGAGGCGATTTTCCAGAGAGTATCTCCTTTTTTGATCGTGTAGAATGTAGGCTCTGGCACATCTCTACTGTTCTCTTCCTTGATCTGCTCTACGGAGACAAGCTGGTCTGCATTGACCTGCTCCACACCCTCTACATTGCCCGCGATCAGGATGCATTTTTCTCGTGTATCGTTGCAGCTTGCCACACCGGCCAGTGTGACCTGATGCCCATCTACTTCTACGACGAGACCCTGTACTGGCACCTCTTCGAAACTCTCCTCTATCTCTTTTTGGACGGCGGCATTGTCATCCCCTTTTCCCAACAGCTTTTTCCCAGCATTTTTGACAAAATCAAAAAATCCCATCGATTCTCCTTAGGTTTGATATACACCATTGTAGTCAAAGAGTGTTAACCATGATGTAACGGGGTTTAACTTTTCTTCAGTATACGGGGCAGCGTGATCCCCCTCTGACTCTGATACTTTCCCTTGCGATCACTGTAGGTGGTCTCACAGGGCTCATCTCCCTGAAGGAAGAGCACCTGCGCGATTCCCTCATTGGCATAGATTTTTGCCGGCAGTGGGGTGGTATTGGAGATCTCTATGGTGATATGCCCTTCGAATCCAGGCTCAAAGGGTGTGACATTGACGATGATGCCACAGCGCGCATAGGTGCTTTTGCCCAGACAGATCGCCAGCGTATCACTGGGCATCTTGAAGTACTCGATGGTGCGCGCGAGTGCAAAAGAGTTGGGAGGCACGATACAGACATCCCCCTTGAAGTCCACCACATTGTTCTGATTGAAATCCTTGGGATCGACCACTTCGGCATTGATATTGGTGAAGATCTTGAACTCATCAGAGACCCGAATGTCATACCCATAAGAGCTGAGCCCATAACTGACCACCCCCTCACCCACAAGCCCTTCTTCAAAAGGAGTGATCATATCCTCATTCAATGATTTTTCTCGTATCCATCTGTCTGATTTGAGTCCCATGTGTTGCCTTTTCATTTTTATTGTTGTGATTATAACATAAGAGTTTTTGCGATAGAGGGTTTTGGGTATAATAATGAAAATATTATCAAACAAAGAAGAGTCTATGAAAAAAATAGCAATAATAGGACTAGGATATGTAGGTTTACCATTAGCACATGCTTTTAGTGCCCGCTACTCAGTGGTTGGTTTTGATATCAATGAAGCAAGGGTTAAAGAGCTCAATGAGGGCTATGACAGAACCCTGGAGCTTGATGAGCATCAGATGGAAGAGGCCCTAGAGAATGATATGAAGTTTACTGCAAACTTAGACGATATCGCCGATTGCAATATCTATATAGTGACAGTTCCTACACCAATAGACAAAGACAATCGACCAGACTTAACTCCTCTTGTGCAATCATCTCAAAGCATTGGCAAAGTGCTTAAAAAAGGTGATGTTGTTATTTACGAGTCTACCGTTTACCCGGGAGTAACGGAAGAGGTTTGTGTACCAGAACTTGAGAAGACAAGTGGACTTAAGTTTAATAAAGACTTCTTTGTAGGTTACTCTCCGGAGAGGATAAACCCAGGAGACAAAGAACATACAGTTACAAAAATACTTAAAGTAACAAGTGGTTCTACTCCAGAGATTGCAAAAAAAGTAGATACGCTATATAAAAGTGTGATTGTGGCGGGAACATTTCTTGCAAGTTCTATCAAAGTCGCAGAAGCCAGTAAAGTCATCGAAAACACGCAAAGAGATGTAAATATTGCTCTTATCAATGAGCTGGCACTTATTTTTGATACTATGGGTATAGATACAAATGAAGTAATCGATGCAGCTGCTACAAAATGGAACTTTATTAAACTTACTCCTGGTCTCGTAGGTGGACACTGTATCGGAGTAGACCCTTATTATCTTACTTACAAAGCAGAAGAGCTTGGATATAAACCAAACCTTATCTTGGGAGCTAGGCAAATCAATAATGGTATGGGAAAATACATCGCTGAGCAAACCATAAAAGAGATGATAAAGCACGATAAAAAAGTAAAAAATGCAAATATTTTAGTCTTGGGTGTGACATTTAAAGAAGATTGCCCAGATATGCGAAATACGAAGGTCGTAGATATTATAGAAGAGTTAAAATCTTATGAATGTCAGGTAGATGTATATGATCCTTGGGTTGATCCGAATGAGCCAAAACAACATTATACACATGGAATTATTGCAAACCCATTTGAATCAGAAAAAAAATACGATGCAATTATTTTGGCTGTAGCACATCAGCAGTTTAAGGTGTTGGCAAGAAGTGCTTACGAAAAGCTAAGTACCTCTGAAGCAGTACTCATAGATGTAAAAGGGATAATAGAAAATCCAACATGGAGATTGTAATATGACAAGAATTAAAATTCAGTACAGTGAGGCACTAAATGATGAATCGTAAAAATTTTGCATTGATAGGAGCATCTGGGTATATAGCTCCACGACATATGAAAGCTATAAAAGAGACTAATAATGACTTGGTAGCGGCACTTGATCCTTATGATGGTATAGGTATCATGGATAGCAACTTTCCACAAGCTGATTTTTTTACAGAGTTCGAGAGGTTTGATAGATTTGTCGATAAGTGGAGACGAGATACAGGTAAAAAGATAGATTATGTATCTATTTGTTCTCCAAACTATCTGCACGATTCACATATACGATTTGGACTGAAAAGTGGAGCAGATGTAATTTGTGAAAAGCCTTTGGTATTAAACCCTTGGAATATTGACCAGTTAAAAATTATAGAACAAGAGACAGGTCAAAGAGTCTATAATATTTTACAGCTACGCCTACATCCATCAATTATAGCTCTTAAAGAAAAAGTAGCCCAAGAGTTAGAAGAGAACCCCAATAAGATGTATGATATTGACCTAACTTATTTGACATCAAGAGGGAAATGGTACTTTATCTCTTGGAAAGGCGACCAAGCTAAAAGTGGTGGTATTGCTTCAAATATTGGGGTACACTTCTATGATATGCTAACTTGGATATTTGGCGATGTTGAAGAGAATGTGGTTCACGTAAAGACTCCTGATTGTAATGCAGGTAGTTTCAAACTCAAAAATGCCAATGTTCGTTGGTTTTTAAGTGTAAACTATGATTATATTCCTCAGGAGGTAAGAGATTCTGGACAGAGAACATACAGAAGTATTACTGTTGATGGCGATGAGATAGAGTTTAGTGGTGGGTTTACCGATTTACACACACGAAGTTATGAAGAGATTTTAAAAGGCAATGGTTTTGGGTTAGATGAAGCTTATGGCTCTATCTCAACCGTTTCAACCATTAGAAGCCTTGATGCCGTTGGATTAAAAGGGAACTACCACCCTTTTTGTAAAAAAGTGATTGGGTAATGTCCTACTTCTCTCATGAAACGGCGATAATTGATGAGAATGTAGAGATTGCAGAGGGTACTAGAATTTGGCACTTCTCTCATATACTAGCAGGAACAAAAATAGGTAAAAACTGCTCCTTTGGTCAAAACTGTGTCGTTGGACCCAAGGTAACTATAGGCAATGGCGTCAAAATACAAAATAATATTTCGATCTATCAAGGTGTAGAGATAGAGGATGATGTATTTGTAGGTCCTTCGGTGGTTTTTACCAATGTTGTCAACCCTAGAGCTTTTATTTCTAGAAAACATGAGTTTAAGCCTACGCGCCTCAAAAAAGGCTGCACTGTCGGAGCCAATGCCACGATCATCTGTGGTGTTACTATCGGGGAATATGCATTGGCAGGTAGTGGGGCAGTAGTCAATAAAGATGTAAAACCTTATGCACTTATGGTGGGTGTTCCTGCAAAACAGATTGGGTGGGTAGGTATTTCAGGTAACACCTTAAGCTTTGTAAATAACAGAGCAGAGGATGAATTTGCTGAGTATGAACTCATTGAGAACCATCTAAAAGTAGAAAGAAAATAAGGTTCCTTCTAAAAAACTATGGGTAATCCAAAATTAGCTATAATCAAAATATAAAATCTAACACAGGTATTCCCATGACAAAAGAACTCTTCCAAATGGCATTAAATG
>CAMZLC010000022.1 GCA_947311605.1 uncultured Sulfurovum sp. | reverse complement strand
CTTTGTACGCGAGGTGCTGGATGATCTGGATATCGGCAATCTGAGTGCGGAGAGCAATGTGGGGGAGGAGGAGTTGGCAGATATTGCCATGGCATTCCATAAAAAACAGCAGCGTTCATTGGTGGTAGGCGCTGATCTGTATGCCCATCCCAAAGCAGTGCAGATTGCCAAACTGCTGGCACTGTTGGAGCGTTATGCAGGCTTTAGCGTCATGCTGGTGCCACCCTCCACCAACACCCTGGGTGTCGCTCTGATCTGTGATCTGGACGAGGCGGCCGAGGGCACAACAGTGGGCTACAACGCCAAAGCGGATTTTGTACTCAGCAGCAGTGCTGAAGGCGACCTCGATATGCCTGCACTTAACCAGCAGGAGGGCACCTTCAGCTCTCTGGACAAGCAGGTCGTACCCACCCATGTGGCACTGCCCTATCACGGTTTCGTACTGAACGATCTTGCCAATGCACTGGGGCTGCAAGAGACCCATACGATAGACTATACTGCCGCACTGCCGGCTGCGCAGGGATATGCAGGGATACCATTTGATGCACTGCCTGATCACTACGACATGACCGGGGAGCCTCACAGGGGCTATGCGCTGCAGGTACAAAGCATCGAGAGCAAACCGGAGATCGAAGAGATAGAGGAGCTGGATGGCTATGACGGCGTCGTGGTCTATCGATGTGACAGCCAAGAGATACTGGCAGCCAAGATCAGACCGAATATAGAGAGAGGTGACGATGCAGTCCTGAAGGGATCGGAGCAGTTTGCGACCGCGGCAAAACTACGCGATGGAGAGGTGGTAGAGTTTATGATCGACGGCATAGGAGTGAAGCGAGTGTTTAGGATTGATACATCTATGAAAGGAACAGTGGCACTGACCCCTCAATTTGACATGGGATTAAGTGCGCCTCTGCTATCCTCTTATAGATTTAGCAGGTTAAAGTTCCAAAGAGTGGAGAGCTGATATGAGCGATATTACAATTACAATTGATGGTCAGGTGTGTCAGGGGAAAGAGGGTGAGTTTATCCTCAATATTGCCAGAGCCAATGGGATATTTATCCCGGCGATCTGCTATTTGACCCGATGCTCCCCGACACTTGCATGCAGGATCTGCCTGGTAGAAGCAGACGGCAAACGGGTCTACTCCTGCAATGCCAAGGCCAAAGACGGCATGGAGATCGTGACACAGAACGAAGAGATCCTCGAAGAGCGTAGGGCAATCATGGAGGTCTATGATGTCAATCACCCTCTGCAGTGTGGCGTCTGTGATCAGAGTGGTGAGTGTGAACTGCAGAACTATACACTGGAGCTCGGGGTGGACTCGCAATCCTTTGCCATCCCCGACACCAAGCGGGAAGCGACCACCTGGAGCAGTGTCCTGCATTATGATCCGGGTCTCTGTATCGTCTGCGAGCGATGCGTGACCGTCTGCAAGGACATGGTAGGCGACGCGGCACTCTCTACGGGCCCCAGAGGGGGAGAGAAGCTGAGCAAAGAGCTCAAAGAGCGTGTCCCCAAAGATGCCTATGCGATGTGGAACAAGCTGCAGAAATCGGTGATCGTTCCCAGCAACGGCACGGGAGAGACCAACTGCTCGGACTGTGGTGAGTGTATTGCGGTCTGTCCTGTGGGCGCACTGGTGAGCAGAGATTTTCAGTATACGAGCAATGCCTGGGATCTGACACGTATCCCGGCAGTTTCCGCACACTCCAGCGATGGCTTCCAGATCTATTACGAGGTCAAGCCCACGTCTATTTCTGATCGCACACCCAAGATATACCGGGTGACCAATGAGTGGCACTACACCTCACTCGATGGTGCAGCCCGTTTCGCCTATGATTTTGAAAACCGTGGGGTGCAGAAAGATCCAGAGGCATTTGCGCAGGCGGTAGATGCCCTGAAAAAAGCAGAGACGATCCGTTTCAACGCCGTAATCACCAATGAAGAGGCGCAGATGCTGCAGACACTGAAGGAGAAGCTGGGCGTCAGGCTCTACAATCCCCAGGTCAGAGCCTATCAGAAATTTTTGGCCGCCTACAGTGCAGCAAGCGGTCAGCGTCTCTATTCGGGAGACAATGCGCAGATCATGCGTGAGAGTGATTTTGTGATCTCAGTAGGGACGCATTTGAGAAATGATGCCCCCGGAAGCAGGCACGCTTTCAACAATGTGCAGAAGATGAACAAGGGGGCAGGGCTCTACTTCCACCCGGTAGGAGATACCCTGATTCCCGGCATGGGAAAAACAGTCAGTACTTTTGCACACAAACCGGGCCTGGAAGAGGCGGTACTTTATCTGATTTTGGATCTCTTTGCCGACAGAGAGAAGCTCCCCGAAGAGGTACAAAACTATCTGGATGATTTCCATACAACCGAGACAAAAACCATTCAGGAAAAGGTGATGGTGGATGTCACAGAAACAGTCGTAGATGAAGAGACAGGTGAACAGAAAGAGGTGACCAGGAAAGTACCCCAGATGCAGGAGAAGGAGATCGAGATAGTACGCAACGGACTCGTAGAGCTTTTGGGTAAAGAGAGTGATGCCTTTGCGGCAGAGCTTGAAAAAATGCTAAAGAAAAAAGAGTCCTTTTCCCTGATGGTAGGGGAGGATCTTTACTACCATGCGCAGGCGGAAAATCTGGCAAGACTGGTAGCACTGGCAGAGAAAGCCTGTGGATTTACACTGGTTGTGATTCCTCCTAAATCCAATGCGCTGGGTGTGGCATTGATCTGTGATCTGGATGATGCTGCATCGGGCTATACAGTAGGCTATAACGAAAAAGGAGATTTCAGACTCTCTGCACTGGGTGGGGGAGATCTGGATATGCCAGCACTCAACCAGCAAGAGGGCACGCTCACTGCACTGGATAAAAGAGTAGTACCTACCAATGCAGCACTGCCCTATGAAGGCTATGAACTGAATGATCTGCTTGGCGCCGTAGTGGGTGCCCCACAGGAGACAGTTGACTGGACAGAAAGACTGCCGCAGGAGAAAGGCTATAAGGACATTGCCTTTGATGCCCTCTCCAACCATTACGACAGCGACGGCAGTGACAACCGTGGCTATCGCCTAGAATCAATCCGATGCGAGGTGATCATGGATGAGGTAGAGATACCTAAAACCTACTCTCCGCTAGAGGGTGAGATCGCTATACGGCTCAACCCTGGCAGGCAGTTCAGTGATTTTACGGACAAGGCGCATCAGATATTTGAGCCCTTTGCCCTCTATGCAAGTCCTGCCAAGGCAGCGATGCTTGGAGAGCGTGTTGAGGTTGCGCTGGGAGACAGAAGACTGACGCTGTCTGTTGTTGCAGATGATAAGATGGGGGGAGAGATTGTCGCTATTCCTGACTTTAAAAGTGCAGAAGATATCTATGGTCTCTTTGGTGCACAGCGCTACAGAACAGTAACACTACGAAAGGCTTAGTATGGAAACAACAATGATACATGAAGTGACCTGGGTCGGTGCAGCCGTCAAGGCACTGATCGCACTGCTGCTTGTTTCGGCAGTTGCGGGATTTGGCACCTATATCGAACGAAAAGTGCTGGCATGGATGCAACGACGACCGGGGCCGGCACATGTGGGCCCTTTTGGCCTCCTGCAGCTGGCAGCAGACGGGATCAAACTCTTTACCAAAGAGGATTTTATCCCGCAGTTCTCCAACCGTCTGATCTTCTCGATCGCACCGGTGATCACGGCGGGAACCGCCTTTATGGCACTGGCAGCCGTACCGATCTTTCCTGATTTTACCTTCCCTGAGTGGATACCGCTTTTGGGTGGCGTCTTTGTTCCTTCGATCGCATCTGATGTTAATATCGGCATTCTCTTTATCCTTGCTGCCATGGCAGCAGGTCTTTATGGACCACTGCTTGCAGGTATGTCACAGCAGAACAAGTGGGGGATCATTGGCGCAGCCAGAACCGCTGTGCAGTTTCTCAGTTATGAGGTGGTGACAGGGCTTTCTCTGCTGGCACCTATCATGCTGGTAGGCTCGCTTTCTCTAGTGGATTTCAACGACCATCAGGCGGCAGGTATCGGATCATGGTTGATCTGGCAGCAGCCCTTGGCATTTGTACTCTTCCTGATCGCAGGATTTGCAGAGACCAACCGTACACCCTTTGACCTGCTTGAGCATGAGGCAGAGATCGTTTCAGGTTTTGTGACTGAGTACAGCGGTCTTAGGTGGGGGCTTTTCTTTGTCGGAGAGTATGCTAATATGATCACGATCGGTATCTTGGCATCGGTAATTTTCTGTGGAGGATACAGTGATTTCCTCTTCATTCCAGGCTGGTTGATGATGGGGCTCAAAGTAAGCTTCTTCTTCTTTCTGATGCTGTGGGTGAGGGCTTCCTGGCCACACATCAGACCCGATCAGTTGATGTGGCTGAGCTGGAAAGTTCTGATGCCGTTGGCCGTAGTCAATGTCGTGATCACTGGTATCGTCATGATGGCGATAGGATAAGGAGTAGCAATGAGTTTAGAACAGTTTAAAAATAGAAATGTCGGTCAGCAGCAGTACAGAATGCTGGATCTCGGCAAGACGCCAGAGACAAGCTGGGGAAAGTTCAAGCAAGTAGTGAGCCGCTCTCTCAAAGTAGAGCTCATGATAGGGCTTGGTGTGACCTTTGGTATCATGATCCGAACCCTCTTCCGCGGAGAGACACATACGATCCGTTATCCTTTTGAGAAGATACCTATCTCCCGAAGATATCGTGCGATCCATGAGATGAAGCGTTTACTAGAGAGCGGACATTATCGTTGTATTGGCTGTGGACTTTGCGAGAAGATCTGTATCTCCAACTGTATCGCAATGGATACTCGCTATGACGAAAATCAGCGTAAAGAGGTGAGTGAGTACACGATCAACTTTGGGCGATGTATCTTTTGTGGTTACTGTGCGGAGGTATGTCCGGAGTTGGCGATCGTGCATGGCGACAGATATGAGACTGCCTCCCAGCAGCGGGCAAGCTTCTCACTCTTTGAAGATATGCTGACCCCTATCGACAGACTCAAGCAGCAAAAAGAGTACCCCGGATTCGGGGCGGTCTCACCCCATGCGGATGAGAATATTAAAAAAACGCCACTGGCGTATTAGGGAGTAGAGATGGTAATGATTGCTTTTTATTTTTTCGCAGTGCTGATAACGCTCCTCTTTTTGGTGACCGTGATGAGCAAGAATGTCCTCTATGCGATGACCTCTCTAGCTGCAGGCATGGTGCTGATATCAGGACTTTTCTTTATTTTGGGAGCGGACTTTCTGGGTGCAGTGCAGCTGATCGTCTATGTGGGTGCAGTGATGGCACTCTACTCCTTCGCTATGATGTTCTTTGATATGAGTAAAGATGTCAAAGAGAAGAACGGTAGTGCTGCTACGGTATTTGTACTGGGGGGAGCCATTGCCTTGATGCTGGTCGTGGTTTTCTCCGCACCAGTCATTGGGCAGGGAGTCTCTTCCCTTTATCCGGAAGCAGCAGGAGCCACCAACCCCCAGGCAGTAGGACTGGTACTCTTTACTAAGTACCTTGTGCCTTTTGAAGTGGCTGCAGTTATGCTGCTTGTAGCAATGATTTCCGGCATCATATTGGCAGGAAAGAAAATGGATGCAAGTCTCTCTACGACAGAAGAAGAGATTCCAGAGATGACACAAGGAGGTGAGAAATGATAGGGCTGGGACACTACCTGATACTTTCTGGTATCCTGTTTTCTATAGGACTGGTCGGAGTACTAAGACGAAAAAATCTGCTGATGCTCTTTTTTGCCACAGAGATCATGCTGAATGCTGTCAATATTGCTTTTGCAGCGATCTCCAATCATTACCATGACATGGCTGGGCAGATGTTTGCTTTCTTTGTCATCGCTGTCGCTGCAAGTGAGGTGGCTGTAGGACTTGGGCTATTGGTGATACTGTACAAAAAGTACGGCACACTGGATCTTGATGCCTATACAGTGATGAGGGGGTAGAGATGGAAAATTTAGTTTATATCGCGCTCTTCGCGCCACTGGCAGGCTCGCTGTTTGCCGCACTGTTTGGCATGAGTAAAAAAAATATCATTACGGGCATTGTGACATCCACACTGATCTTTATCTCTTTTGTAGCTTCGGCGATTCTCTTTAGCCATGTCATGACGGTAGGGCCAGTTCATGTGAGGATGATGGATTGGATCATGGCAGGTGATATGCTGATTCCCTTTGGATTCCTGGTCGATCAGATCTCTGTGACCATGATGACAGTAGTCACGCTGGTCTCTACGGTAGTACACATCTATTCCAATGGATATATGGATCACGACAAGAGCTTCAACCGCTTTTTCTCTTACCTCTCCGCCTTTGTTTTTTCGATGATGGTGTTGGTCATGAGCGACAACTTTCTGGGACTCTTTATCGGCTGGGAAGGCGTAGGGGTCTGTTCCTGGCTTCTGATCGGATTCTGGTACCACAAAGAGGATGTCAGCAGGGAGGTCAATCCTTCCATCTCTCCTTCCTGGGCAGCCAATGAAGCGTTTATTATGAACCGCATCGCTGACCTGGGTATGTTGGTAGGTATTTTTATTCTCTATTGGAATGTTGGCTCTTTGCAGTATGATGTGGTTTTCGCGGCACTGCCAAACCTCAGTGATGGCATACTGGTTGCAGCCGCAGTTGCACTCTTTATTGGTGCGATGGGAAAATCGGCACAGTTCCCACTGCATACCTGGCTGACAGATGCGATGGAGGGGCCGACACCGGTCTCTGCATTGATCCATGCAGCGACGATGGTGACGGCAGGTGTTTTTCTGGTCATACGCGCTAATCCGCTCTACAGTATGGAGGCGGTACACTGGGTCAGTTACTTTATTGCGGCACTGGGTACCTTTGTGGCGGTCTTTGCCGCATCGATGGCGCTGGTCAATAGAGACCTGAAGCGCATCATCGCCTTCTCCACGCTTTCGCAGCTCGGGTACATGTTCGCAGCAGCAGGCCTGGGAGCCTATTGGATTGCACTGTTTCACCTTGCAGCCCATGCTTTCTTCAAGGCACTGCTCTTCCTGGGTGCAGGAAATGTGATGCACGCGATGGATGGTGAGCTGGATATCTTCAAAATGGGCGGACTCAAAAAGGTCATGCGCTGGACCTATCTTTATATGGGGGTTGCCTCCTTGGCACTCTCAGGTATCGGTATTGCCGGTATCGGGTTTGCCGGATACTTCTCCAAAGATGCTATTATTGAAGTAGCATTTAACGAGCATACTTATGTCCTCTGGACGATTCTTGTACTGACAGCAGGGTTGACAGCTTTCTACAGCTTTAGACAGGTCTTTTTGACCTTCCATGGCAATGAGCGTTATCATGCACTTGGCATTCATCCACACGAAATGTATGGTTATGTGCTAGTGGCATTATCCCCCCTGGCTATTCTTGCAGTGGTTGCCGGTTTCTACAAAGACTGGTTCGAGCATTTTGTGACGAAACTTTTGCCGGAGTATCATATGAGCGAGCACACCCATCATATCGCATGGATATTGGGCTTGCTGGTCATTGCCTTTGCTGTAGGCGGTATTGTTCTGGCCTACATCAAATACAACAGAGGACTCAAACGCAATGAGAAGCTTGAACGCTCTTTTGTATACAGGCTTCTGTCCAATCAATACTATATCCCAATCTTCTATGAAAAAACCATCTCCAAGCCTTATGCGGCACTCTCCAGGTTCTCTTGGGGCACCGTAGATCAGAAAGTGGTCGATGCGACGGTAGACGGTATCGGGAAATTTATCAAAACCACAGGGGACACTACACGGAAAATCCAGACAGGAAACCTTTCGGATTATCTTAGATGGATGGCCGGCGGCGCATTGCTGCTGGTCGCGATCGCCTTTGTGGCATTCAAACTCAGCCAAGGAGCTCACTAATGGACGGCATTTTAACAATCTTACTCTTCTTTCCGTTGCTTGCGGGATTGCTTGGCTTTGTGGTCAACAAGGATAGTATCAGAGCCTATGGTATCGCAGTGGCCTCTATAGAATTTCTGCTCTCACTCTGGCTCTGGATGTCTTTTGATGTCACCCACGCAGGGTTCCAGTTTGTCGAGAATATCCCGCTGGTTTCTGATTTTGGTATCAGTTACTATGTGGGGGTAGACGGGATCAGTCTTTTTATTATCATTATGGCGACACTGATGACTCTGATCGGTATCATTGCATTGAATATCAAAAAGGATATCAAAAATCTGATCATTACATTGCTTTTTCTGGAAGTGGCGATGGTCGGTGTCTTTATCTCGCTTGATGCGATCCTCTTCTATCTCTTCTGGGAATTTTCTCTGGTGCCGATGCTCTATATCATTGGTGCCTGGGGCGGAGAGAGGCGGCTTTATGCTGCGATCAAGTTCTTCCTCTATACCTTTACGGGCTCCTTGATTATGCTCGTGGGTATGCTCTATGTGGCCTATGTCTATCATTCGGTTTCGGGATCCTGGAGCTTCGCGATCACGGACTGGTATGCCTTGATCCTTCCGCTTGATGTGGAGAAGTGGCTCTTCTGGGCGTTCTTCCTCGGATTTGCGATCAAAGTGCCGATGTTTCCGTTCCATACTTGGCTGCCGTATGCCCATGGACAGGCACCGACTGTCGGTTCAGTGATCCTTGCCGCCGTACTGCTCAAGATGGGTACCTATGGTTTCATACGCTTCTCGCTACCCATGTTTCCGGATGCCTCAGTGCTCTATATCACACCAGTGGCGATACTTGCGATCATTATGATCATCTATACCGCGATGGTGGCCTATGCGCAGGAGGACATGAAGCAGACGATCGCCTACTCTTCTGTCTCGCATATGGGGGTAATCATTATCGGTACCTTTGCCATGAATGCAGAGGGGATCACCGGCTCTGTCTTTCTGATGCTGTCGCACGGCATCGTTTCGGGCGCACTCTTCCTTCTGGTCGGTTCGATCTACGACCGGCGCCATACCAAGCTCATGAGTGAGTTTGGAGGGCTTGCCTCGGTCATGCCGAAGTATGCGGTGATCTACGGCATCATGCTGATGGCATCTGTGGGTCTACCGCTGACGATCGGTTTTGTCGGGGAGTACCTCTCTCTGGCCGGTTTCTACAAGATTTCTCCGATCATGACAGTATTGGCGGGTACCTCGATCATTCTCGGTGCCGTCTATATGCTCAATCTTTATAAGCGCTCCTTTTTTGGGCCTGTGACCCATGAGGCAAATGCAACACTGAATGATCTCGACGGCAAAGAGCTTGCGGCGTTGGTACCCTTGGTGCTGATCGTGGTGTGGCTGGGCGTCTACCCCAAGCCAGTGCTTGTGCCCATAGACAACTCGGTCAAGGCGCTCACCAGCTTTATGCACGAGAAAGCCCAGACCAGGGTGGCAAAAGCCACCATAGTAGTAAGCAAAAAAAATAAGGAGATGAAATAATGCTAGAGCCTATCTCTGTAAGTTTAGAGTCCCTAAACCTGATCACGCTTTCTCCGATGCTGATTGCTATTGTGGGCGCACTGCTGATCCTTGTGATTGACCTTTTCAAAGACACGCTGGACAAGACACTCTATGTCATGCTCACGATGCTGATACTCTTTATCGATATTGGAGCCACTTATAGTCTCAATATCAACGAACGGGGCTTTTTTGACCTGTTGCTGGCGGATGGTCTCTCAGTGGTGTCTCAGTTGATCATACTGCTGGCATCGCTGTTCTTTGTTCCCCTGGCATTGACCGCTTCCAACAAGCGTTTTCACGAGTATGCCTATCCTGAGTATTTTGCCCTTTTTCTCTTTATGGTGGCAGGATTCCAGTTCATGGTATCCACGGACAACCTGATACTGATCTTTGTAGGACTGGAGACGGCATCGCTCTCACTCTATACGCTGATCGCGATGCACAATACCAGAGGAGCGCATGAGGCCGCCGTCAAGTACTTTACTATGGGCGCACTGGCAGCGGGCTTCTTCCTGATGGGCTCTGTGGCGATCTATGCCTTGACAGGTTCCGTGGAGCTCTATGAGATAGCGAAGATCTTGCAGTCACAGGGTGCAGATGAGAGTGCCTTGATGCTACCTATGATGGGTGGTGTAGTACTGATGCTGGTCGCTGTGGGATTCAAGGTCTCTCTCTTTCCCTTCCACATGTGGACACCCGATGTCTACGAAGGCTCCTCCGCACCCATGGCAGGCTACATGTCTATCGTGCCAAAGCTCGCGATGGTTGTGGTCGCTATGCGTATTTTCGGCATCTATATCAATCTGGATATCGAAGCGGTATCCTATCTGATCATCATTATCGCCGTGATCACTATGACGCTGTCCAACATGATGGCACTGGTGCAGAAGGATGTCAAGCGTATGCTTGCCTACAGCTCCATCTCTCATGCAGGTTTCGTCATGGCAGCTTTGGCACTGGGTACGACCAAGGCAAACAGCAGCATCTTCCTCTATTATGCGATGTTCATGGTCACCAACCTGGGTGCTTTTGCTATGCTCTGGATCTCACAGCACAAGAAGAAGCATTTCGACGAGCGCTATGACCATCCTTTTGAGAAGTTCTCAGGGATGATCTCTGTCTCACCGATGGCAGCAGTGATCATGGGTATCTTTATGCTTTCTCTGGCAGGTGTACCTCCCTTCAGCCTCTTCTGGGGAAAACTGTACTTGATCAGCTCAGTGGTAGATTTCGCGGTGGCTACAGCTGAGACCAAATACATAGTACTGGCGATCCTTATGGTGCTCAACTCCGCCATTGCAGCCTATTACTACCTCAAATTGGTCGTCTATATGTTTCTCAAAGCACCTTTGGCTTCTGATACTGTGGTCTATGCCAATCAGTCACGCCCGCTCAATGTCGTGATCGGTGTTTTGGCTATGGTTACGATCACCTCCATTTTCTATGTGCAGCCACTGCTTGAGTTTATCACCTATCTGGTGAGCTCCAGCGGCTACTGATCTTCTTTTTGCGGTGCGTGGTAGAGCGTGCCGTGATGAGATTTTCTCCATACTTTCCAATACAATGGGGACTACAATAGTCTCCTCATATTCCCACACAAAGAGAGCGCATGAAAGAGATTACACTGGAAACAAAAATTGCTGATCTACTTAGTAGCTACCCAGGTATGAAAGAGATCCTTGTTCAGATCAATCCCAAGTTTGAGAAACTCAACAATTCTGTACTTCGACGCACCATTGGCAGGGTGGCAGGGGTCAGGCAGGCGGCGATTGTGGGAGGCATGGATCCGATGGATCTGCTAAACCGATTGCGTGAGGCAGTGGGGCAGGCACCGCTTTGTGAAACATGCACGGATCCTTCGGCATCCTGCCTGATGCCCACAGAAGAGGCTGCGCCAGTGTGGATTTCCCAAAAACCAAAAGTGACACTCGATGCCAATGAGATCTTGGACAAAGACCAAAACCCTCTAGCGATCACAAGAAAAATACTGAGAAAATTAAAGCCGGGAGAGATACTTGTGATAGAAGCAGATTTCCGCCCGGAGCCACTCATAGAGGCGTTTGAGAAAGAGGGGCATACTCTTTATGTGACAGAGAAGAGCACGGACAAATTTCTCACCTATCTCAAAAAAATCTAAAAATACCCTAAGTAAGGATCTCAGCAAAAATCTCTTTGGCAGTCCCCCTAAACTTCTTCTCAAGCTGGGATCTATTGAAGGTCTCTTGCCGTTTTGCCAGCCTTCCTGTATGCGTGATGATCTTTTCGGCGAGCCCATCATGATCATACGCGCCATCGAGAAATGCCAGCGTCTCCTTGATTCCGATGGCTTTCATGCTGTGGGGCGATCTCCCGTAGTATTTTTCCAGCGTTGCTACCTCATCGATAAGACCTTCTGCCAGCATCTTATGGGTACGCATCTCAATATTTTTGCGCAACAGGGATCGCTCTACAGCAACCTCATATACGGGGAGAGGATCCGCGATCACTGGCTTGGGAGGGTGGGCAGCAAAATACTCCGTAGGGCTTTCTCCTGTCTGCAGGTAGAGCCCCAGCATCTTCTCGATACGGTAGCGGTCAGCAGGCATAATCTGAGACATGACCTCAGGGTCGACCCGAGAGAGCAGTGCATGGGCTGCAGTGAGATCTGTGAGCCGTTTCTGCACCTCTTTCTGGACTTCGGAATCCACAGGGGGTATGTCGCTGATCCCCTCCAGAAGCATTTTGAGATAAAAACTTGTCCCCCCTATGATGATCAGCCATCTGTCCTCTTTTTCGGCCAGAGCGCGTACTTCGCGATAGAGTCTGATGTAGGTAGTGACATCAAAGGGCTCATTGGGCAAGAGCAGGTCGATGCCAAAATGTGGTACCCCTTCTCTCTCTGTCACAGTAGGCTTTGCGGAAGCGATATCGATCCCCCGGTAGATCGCAAGCGAATCCAGAGAGAGGATGACCGCATCCAGTGCTTTGGCCAGCGCGATGGACAGAGAGGTTTTTCCGGAGGCAGTAGGACCGATCAAAGCAAGCTGTTTCATGAGGCGTATCATAACATACTCAGTGTTAAGAGGGTAGAATGAGACATTATTTTGTAAGGCCTACCATGGATTTGTATAACAAAGAGTATCGTTTTAACCTTGCCAACCTTATCACTTTTGCCAATATCGCCTGCGGGGTGACAGCGATGTATCTGATACAGCAGAACTATTTTTTCGCGGCGATCATTCTGGCATGGATTGCAGGTGCTTTTGATATTGCCGATGGCAAAGTTGCTCGCAAGTATGGGCTTTCTACGGAGTTTGGCGTGCAGCTTGACAGTTTTGCAGATTTTCTCTCTTTTGTGGTGATGCCGTCTTTTCTTCTCTTCTATGCAGTCAAGTATTATGCCGGGATTTCCGGATTTCAAGAGTTTCTGCTGGGGCTGGTCTTTATCTGGTATATCATTTCGGGGCTGAGACGGTTGGTGGAGTTCAACCTCAAGGTTGACGCAGGAGAGGTTGCCAAATACTTTGAGGGTGTGCCTACGCCACTGGGTGCAATCCTGCTCTGGCTGCTCTACTTGCTGGTCGCCTACGGAGTACTGAACAGTGGCTACAGTGTGGCAGTGCTGGTGCTGGCGATTGCCTGGTCGCTGAACTCCAAACTCAAAATCCCACATCCGTAGAAAGTGAGCAGTGAGCAGTGAGCAATGAGCAGTCAAAAGTAGATAAGATCTTTAAAAGTATGGCAGATTTCTCTGAGCTGGTGATGCTGCAGCACTCTCTGTTTTCACTGCCGTTTATTTTTATCGCTATGATCGTGGCTTCCTGGCAGTTGTCAGGATCAGGCTGGTTCGGCTGGAGACTTTTTTTTCTGGGCTTGGTGGCTGCAGTGGCTGCACGCAATTTCGCGATGGGTGTCAACCGTTATCTTGACAGGGACGTGGATCGCCTCAATCCCCGTACCAAAGGGAGACCCTCGGTAGACGGCAGGGTCAGCGGAGGGCAGATGCTTGGTTTTGTGCTCATCAACGCGCTGCTCTTTGTGACCGTTGCTTATGAGATCAACAGTCTGGCCTTTGCGCTCGCTATTCCGATTTTACTGGTACTGGGTGCCTATACTTTTTTTAAGCGTTTTTCGGCGGCAGCGCATCTGATACTGGGCGTCAGTCTGGGGCTGGCTCCGATCGCCGGTGTGGTGGCGGTGCTGAATGAGGTGACGCTCTGGTCTGTCACTCTGGCGACGGGGGTGATGTTTTGGGTAGCGGGTTTTGATCTGCTGTATAGCCTACAGGATATGGAGTTTGACAAACAGCATGGGCTCCACTCCATCCCCAGCCGATTTGGCGCAGCCAAGACCCTGTGGATCGCCAGCCTGTTCCATGCCTTGACGATCCTCTTCTGGGCAGGCTTTGTGGCGATCGCCGGCATGGGTGTATGGGCATGGATCGCTGTCTGTGCCAGTGCGGCTATGCTGGCCTATGAGCACTACCTTGTCCGCAAAGACTTCACCCAGATAGACAAAGCATTTTTTACAGTCAACGGCTACCTGGGCTTCCTGTTTATCTTTTTTGTGATCCTGGATGTGGCAGGATGAGTCTGTTGTCGGATCTGTTGACAGAGGAGAGCTGGAGGAGGGTGCTGGCAGAGGAGTTTACAAAGCCCTACATGCAGGAGCTGGAAGCCTTCTTGACACAGGAGCAAGCTCTCGGCAAGCAGATACTTCCTCCGCAGCCACAGTGGCTGGAGGCACTGAACCGCACCCCTTTGCATCAAGTCAAAGTGGTGATTCTGGGGCAAGACCCTTACCCTACTGCCGGGCATGCCCATGGGCTCTGCTTTTCCGTGCAGCCTGAGGTGAAACCCCTACCCAAATCTCTACTCAATATCTATAAAGAGCTGCAAGGGGATTGCGGTATTGACAATTTCCATTCGGGAAACCTGCTTCCCTGGGCAGCGCAGGGCGTACTGCTGTTAAATGCAGTGTTGACCGTAGAGGAGAAGAGAACCCATGCGCATCAGGGGCAGGGCTGGGAGCAGTTTACCGATGCGGTGATCCAGGCGATCAATCACCATTGCAGCCATGTGGTGTTTCTGCTCTGGGGAGCCCACGCGCAACAAAAAGGGAAAATTATCGACAGAGAAAAACACCACGTACTGCAATCTCCCCATCCCTCACCACTCTCCGCCTATCGAGGCTTCTGGGGAAGCAAACCCTTTTCTCGGGTCAACAGCTATCTGACAGGCAAAGAAAAGATGCCTATAGTGTGGCAATTGTAATATTGCCCGCACTAAGCCTTGGCAAAATATTGGGCGATGCTAATGCGTAGTTTGGGATAAAGTGAGGTGATCGCACGCATGGATAGGATCTGACGACAGCAGATGGGGGCTCGGTGGACTTTTGGGCTTATGGCCTCTTGCAGCGAGAGAAATCTTTAGAAACTTGTTGTATAATCGCCCAACTTAATTTTATGGTAAAAACATGATACACAATGAAATATTTTATCTCTTTTCCATCATATCTATAGGGTATTTTCTCGGTAATATCAAAATAAAAGGCTTCTCTTTGGACATCACGGCGATGCTGATAGTCGCGCTGATCGCCGGGCATTTCGGGATGGTGATAAATGAAGAGTTTAAATTTTTCGGATTAGCCATTTTTATGTATGCAGTGGGGCTACAGTCTGGTCCAGGTTTTTTTGAGACCATAAAAAAAGATGGAGTCAGACTCAACCTTTTAGCTATTTTCTTGGTAGTGATTATTTTTATTGTCATCTTTTCTATGGGCTATTATTTTGGGCTTCCTCTTGGTATGGTAGAGGGTATTTTTTCTGGTTCTTTGACGAGTGTTCCTGCTTTGGCTTCGGCACTGGAAGTAGAAAACGATCCAATGATTTCAGTAATATTCGGATTGGTTTACCCTTTCTGTATCGTTGCAACCGTGCTCTATATAAGGGTTTTGCCGATCATTTTTAGGATAGACATAGCAAAAGAAGTTGCGCTTTATGAAGCAGAGCAGCGTTCAAAATACCCTGATGTCTACACGAAGAATTATAGAATCCTCAATCAAAACTTTAAAAACAACACTATCACCAAAATACAAATTGAAGACATGACAGGTGCCATTATAGAGAGAATTCAGCTTAAAGATATGCAAAATAATGATGAGAGGGATAGTGTGGCTCTACACGCAGGAGATATCATAAGAGCCAGCGGAACGGTAGAGCAACTCGAGAAACTGGAACTCATAGTGGGCGAAGAAGCCAAAGAGAGTATAGAGTTTCATGATGACATGAAGGTCTACCGACTTTTGGTCGCCTCTAAAAATATTGTAGGCAAGAAAATAGCCGAACTTACTCAACTGCAAGCACTGAGAGCCACAATAGTCAAAGTGAGACGTTCTGGCATAGATATAACGCCAGATGACAGTTTGACCCTAAGGTTGGGTGACAAATTGTATGTTGTGGCACCAAAAGAGTATGGAGAGAGGGTGACGAAAATCATCGGTAATGACCTTTTGAAGTATCCTGCTGCAGATTTTTTGCCCATATCACTTGGTATTGTGTTTGGTATTGCTTTGGGCAGCATTCCTTTTGCGTTTCCTGGGATCGGGAGTATCAAGTTAAGTTTTGTGGGAGGGATACTCTTGACCGCTTTGGTGCTTGGTCGTCTAGGGAGAATCGGTTCTGTTGTTTGGCAATTGTCGCCACACTCGAACACCATGATGACAACCCTTGGGCAACTTATTTTTATGGCGACTATTGGCACGAATGCCGGACAGTACCTGGAGGTATCTGTTTCGCAAAATGGATTTACACCAGTTTATATCGCCCTTTTTGGATTGGTGCTGGGTATTACTTTGATCACACTTCTTTGTAGATTTTACCTCAAGATGAATTTTTTGAATATTTTAGGCTTACTGTCAGGAGGCATGGTGTCGACTCCCAGTTTGACCATGGTAAACAATGCGACCAAAACAGAGTATTCATCCATTGCATATGCTGCCGTATATCCTGTGAGTTTGGTGCTTATGATAGTGCTGGCACAGTTTGGCATGAAGATTTTTTAGTACTGAGGTGCAAATGGCGGATTTGAATTCTTCTGGACTATTACCTACTATTCTCAATCATCTTTATCCTTCTGTTTATTTCATCGTACACAATAGGACGGGACTTTGGAGGAAGTGTCTCTGTTGAGTATGTGGCAAATCCAAAAGCCATAGGAGTGATACTGTCATCAAGAAATAGTGCCTTTTGTGCCATGATCCACTCTCCACTTTTGGCATCTGTTACCCAAATAATTGCTTTATTCTCCCATGTTACATGATTTTCATTCAGCCAAAGCACTGCACATCCGATGTCATCGAATCGATATACAATGTTGTTGTCTGGGTTGATAATCTGTGCAGCAAAATACTTGTCTTTTATCTTCATGTCGCAGCGAATACAGCGGTCTTCACCCCATTGGAAATTTCTTGCACTAGCAGTCGAGTCTATATCGTGACTATGTTTTGCCATCTTGATTGTTGCAAGAACGAGCAACATTATGCAGACAAAGGCGAAGTAGAATTTAAAAGTTCCTTTAAAGCGCAATCTCTCTCCTCCTATAATGTATTTTTGTGATATTGTACCCTTCTCAGTCTAACAATATGCTCAATAGCCGTGTATAAATAGAATATGAGTATAATCCCAAACTATGCACTAGAGATCACCCATCTTCTACAAAGCATTAGCACATGGGCATTCACAAAGTATCATCGATTCACCTACGGGTGAACCTTCGATACTTTGCAAACACCCATGCGCTAAGCCTTTGCAGAATATTAGGCGATTCTAATGCATAATTTGGGATAATTCTAAACTATGCACTAAGCCTTTGCAGAATATGAGGCGATTCTAATGTATGGTTCGGGACAATATAGAAAAAAAGGGAAAAAGAGCAAAGGGGCATCTTCGGAGCGGTAGTTTCCAAATATTCCCCCTTTTTCCCCTTTATATTTTGGTATTGTACAGTAAACCTGAAGGAGTGAAATATGGAATATTTATATTTCTTGTCGTTTCATGTGATCTCAATTTTGTCTTGGATGGCGGTGCTTTTTTACCTGCCTAGACTCTATGTGCATCATCAGGAGCATAGCGAAAAAGAAGAGTTTGTGGAGGTTGTAAAAATACAAGAATACAAACTGTACAAATACATAGGTCTGCCTGCCATGTGGGCAAGCATCATTAGTGGTGGTCTCCTCCTCTATCTCAATCCGTCACTACTTGGTAATGGGTGGATGATACTCAAGCTTTTTCTCCTAGCCCTTCTCACGGTGTACTCATTTAGTATGGAACATTTTAGGAAAAAACTGGAGTCGGGAGCATGTACAAAAAGCGGTCAGTTTTTTAGGGCCTACAATGAAGTTCCTACCCTGTTGTCTATACTGATTGTGCTGTATGTTGTTACCAAGTCAGTTCCTGTTGTATTGAGCATTTTTATTCTGCTGCTCTTTGCTTTTATTATCTACAAAATAGCAACATTGAAAAAATAGATGAAAACCAACTCAGATTCGCTCGATATACTAAGTACCAAAAAGATACTTTACGCTGAAGATGAGATCGAAGTAGCAAAAAATACGATAGAAATATTAGAGCTTTTTTTTGACAAAGTGGTGCATGTGACCGATGGACAAGAGGCTCTGGATGAGTTCACTTACAACTGCTATGATGTGCTTATGTTGGATATCTGTATGCCCAACATGGATGGCCTCGAAGCGATCAGGCAGATTCGAGAGACCGACCATAAAATCCCCATCATCATACTTTCCGCTTTTACGGAACAGGAGTATCTGTGGCGAGCAGTTGAGCTGAAGATCGTCAAATATCTCCCTAAGCCCTACACAACAGACTCTTTTGTGAATGCTCTCGAGAAAGTATCCCTGGATCTGATAGGCTATCAGACGTCTGTAGATATCTCCCCGGAATATACTTATGACTTTTCCTCAAAATCGCTGTATCATAAAGAGAGCAAGATAAGGCTCACTAAAAACGAAGCCAGATTTTTAGAGTATCTCATTGAGAGAAAAAACCAAATTGTCACCTTTGATGATCTCTATGACTATATATGGGAGTCTGAAGACCCCAGCAAAGAGGCCGTAAAGTCTGTTGTCAAGGAATTGAGAAAAAAGATAGGGAAGAGGCTCATCAAAAATATCTACGGCGTGGGGTATACTCTTGAAATATAGCTTCAAGGTGGTGGTTCTCTTCTTTGTCCTGCTCTATGCAGTGATCGCTTTTCTGTTCTATAATTTCTATAAAAATCTAGCCATACATGATACGAAACAAGAGGCAATATCCATACTCAACACTACCAAGGCATTAAGAAACTACATAGAGAGTGTGCAGAGGCCGTTGATTTATCAGCTCAAAGCGGAGGGAAGGCTAGCCATGGATTTTTTTGACCCTAAAATCTTCTCATCTTCCTATATTGTCAAAAATACATATGATATTTTGCTTAAGGACGCAAAGCTCTCCTATACATATAGGTTGGCATCCAATAACCCGACAAATCCAGACAATCAGGCAGATCCATTTGAATCAAAGATCCTAAAAGAGTTTCAATCTGGCAAGATAAAAGAGCATTTCGAAATTATAGAGGAGAATGGCACGCAGTACTTTTATATGGCTCTGCCCATAGGAAAAAACAAACCCTCCTGCATGGAGTGTCATGGAGATCCTGCCTATGCTCCCCTGGCAATGATTAGGCGGTACGGCTATATTAATGGCTTTTATGAAAAGGTGGGGGACACTAGAGCCTTCATATCACTTAAGGCACCTGTCTCTGATATCGTGGACTACCATATCAGAGAGTTTGAGGTAGGCGGCTTGGCAATGCTGTTTACTTTTATGATATTTATCTTTATGGCGTACCTCTTTTATAAGCAGGAGCTATTGATTCAGTCCAAGAGAGAGATCCTCTTGGAGAATCAGAACAAACTTGCCTCCATGGGAGAGATGATAAGCAACATTGCACATCAGTGGAGGCAGCCATTGGCACAGATATCCTCTGCTTTGGTCAACATGGAGCTCAGAGGGAAGAGGGGAAAGTTGACTCAGGAGACAGTAGAGGAGAAAGTAGCAGAGGTCCAAAAGCAGATCACCTTCATGTCTCACACCATAGATGATTTTCGAGAGTTCTATAAACCGCAGGAGCAAAAAGACAGCTTCAGCATATCTCAGGCCATAGAACATGCATGCCGCATCATCTCATCTACCATAGAGAAAAACAGTATAGAGATTGAGATTGGTATACAAAATGACTATGTGGTGCATGGGTCAAGAAACGATCTCATCCAGGTCATCATCAATCTACTCAATAATGCCAAAGATGCTTTTGTGGAAAACGATATTAGTGACCGAAGGGTTGCCATCAAAGCATACATAAGAGATGGGAAAAAGATACTAGAGATAGAGGATCATGCAGGCGGCATTGATGAAAGCATCAAGGGGAAGATATTTGATCCTTACTTTACTACCAAGCATCCTAGTGTCGGAACAGGGATAGGGTTGCATATGGTCAAATTGATTATTGAAAAGAGGTACGGAGGAGCCATAGAGATACACTCTATTGAAGGAGGAGTGCGCTTTATTCTCGTTTTTGATACCAAGCAATAATCTGCTGCACCTCAGAGCTTAGTGGGTGAATGAAAGGGCCAGGCTGATTGTCATCCCCCCCCTTCATCCCCTTTTTTCTACTATAATCAATCAAAATTTATTGCATGAGGAAGTAACATGAAATTGAAATATCTCATCATAGCACTTATACTGAGTGGCATCGTCTGCGCGGCACAGGGCATCGCGGATCAAAATAGTACCATCGGCACCCCAATGTTGCAAGGCTCGGTACTGGAGGTAGTAGCAGTTCCCGGATTCAAATATGTCAAAGTCAACGAAAGAGGGCATGATATATGGGTCGGTATCATGGATGTACCAGTGCCCATAAAGGTCTCCAAGGGTGATGTGATTATGCATGACATCTCTACCTATATGAGAAACTACAAGAGCAAACTACTGAAGAGGGAATTCAGGGAGGTTATTTTTGCATCCAAGGTCGAGGTACGCAAAAAGATATCCAAGGAGGGAAAAAATCCAAAAAAAATCCACAAACAGGTAGTGCATCAAAAGAAACCAA
Organism: uncultured Sulfurovum sp.; assembly: GCA_947311605.1. Classification (GTDB taxonomy): domain Bacteria; phylum Campylobacterota; class Campylobacteria; order Campylobacterales; family Sulfurovaceae; genus JAAXPZ01. The sequence continues at coordinate 25,242 of CAMZLC010000022.1, read as the reverse complement.
CGATTGACGGTTCTGTCGTATTCCAGCAATGCATCAGCTGTCATGGCCAGTATGGCAATATTGCGGCACTCGGGGTCTCAGGTAAGATTGCAAAAAAAACAAAAAAGTCACTTATTAAACTCATCCAAGCCTACAAAGAGGGACAAAGAGACAAGTACGGAGAGGGAAGGGTGATGCAAGCGCAAGTAAAATATTTAGGAGAGGAAGAGATAGAAGCAGTAGCGGAGTACCTCTCGAAACTCAAAGAAATGTGATAGAAGGATTACTGTATGATACAGGGAATTGCGGCTACTGTTCTCACCCTAATGATGTTTTCTGCCTGCGCACTGGGCTGCAGCGGAGACTGCATCCTTTGTCATCCAAAACTCATCAAAAAAGATGGGAAAATGGATGCGGATCATCAGGTGCTAGGCAGATGCAAGGTGTGTCATCAAGATCGTACCAGGATAGAGATCATAGATAACACTGTTTCGGAGCTCAACCGTTCCAACATAAGACTTGTCAAATATGACGAAAATAATATATCCGCCAATACGGCCCATACAGAATGTGGAAGTGATTGCTGGCAATGCCACGACATTACCAAGGTCAGCCATATCCCTATAAGGGAGCATAAAGTATTGAACAGGTGTATAGAGTGTCATGTCTCGATAGATAAAAACTTCCTCAAAAAGAGCTCAGAGTCATCTCTCGACACGCTTGGATATCCAAGCATACCTATAGGCAAGCAGCAGTAGTATGACAATACAGCGGCTCCCCTAAACCTGAATGGTCATTCATTTTTAGACCCTCTTCTCCCCTTATTTCTTCTTATAATATGTTTCCGTTTTGTTATCTAGACAAAATAAGGATGTTGACCAATTGGGATGAAAGCCTCCGAAGATGTGCTTTTTCCCTTGTCGGTTTTGGAAAATGTATGGGAAAAAGGATGTTTAATGGGCAAGACGACTAGAAGAGAATTTTTGAAAGGAGGTGTGGCTACCGCAGCAGGGACAGCACTGGGCATACCAAATACAGCAGAGGCCAAAACGGTCACATCTGCTGATTTTGCACTAGAGAAAAAGGTTTCCGTGCTGTGCCGTATGTGCGCACAGAAGTGTCCCGCAGTAGCTACGGTACTTGAGGGAAGAGTGGCAAGACTGGAGCCCAATATGGGAACACCCTATGGTGCTGTCTGCGGCAGAGCAGCTGGCGCTATGGGAGCGCTGTATGATCCGGACAGAATCACAACGCCACTGATTCGTACAGGTCGCAGGGGAGAAGGTATCTTCCGGAAGGCTACCTGGTCAGAGGCACTGGATATGGTGGCGTACAAGCTGAAAAAGATCAGAGAGGAAGGGGATGCCAAATCGGTAGCCTATCTGCCTAGGTTTAGTGCAGCGGGTGGTGTGGACAAAGGATTTTTCCATCTCTATGGTACGCCGAACATTGTTGGCTATGGGGATACCTGTTTTGGCTCATCACTGCCGGTGGGTTATGGCGCAGTCATGGGGGGCACGAAGCTCTCAGCGGTCTCAGGTCCAGGCACCTCTGCGGTAAGTACTGATCATGAGTTTGCCAAATATGGGGTGTTGATACAGCGAAATGTCGGTGGTGCACTGGTATGCCACCCCTGGGGCAAGACCTTTGGTCTGGGCAAAAAAAATGGCATGGAGATCGTTGTGGTCGATCCTAGAAAACCATCCGAGGCGGGTGAGAGCCTGGTGGACTGGGCACCCATAAAGCCTGGTACCGATGAGGCATTTCTGTTGGGGCTTCTCAATGAGATACTGACCAACAAGTACTATGATGAAAAGCATTTGCGCAGCAAAACTAATGCCGATATGCTTATCCATCCAGATACAGGCTTGCCCGTCAAAACGCAGGCCATCATGAAAAAAGGCAAAGAGCTAGAGGACTATCTGATAGCTACCGCTTCAGGCATCGGATTTAAATCAGAAGAACAGGGTGAGACAAAGCTGCTCGGGGCATACAGCGTATCACTTGATGACGGTAGCAGCATCCAATGCAAGACTGCCCTGCAGACGATGGTGGATGCCAATAAAAAATATACAGCAACATGGGCAGCCGAGGTAAGCACATTAGAGGAAGCGCAGATCAAAAAGATCGCCAAGAAGCTCAACGATGCAAAACCTGCATGTTTCATAGAAAGGGGCTACAGAAGCGAAAGATACGCCAACTCTCTCAGAGAGAAGCTTCTGATTACTCAGATCAATGCGATCCTGGGGGTTTATGGCAAAAAAGGCGGCGTGATCCAAAACGGCAAAGTAAAACTTGGCAAAGCGATCAAGGTACCTAAAGTCAAAGAGCCAAATATAGCAAAATGGATGGCAAAATACGACGAGAACAAGCCCCTCATCAATGTAAAGTTTTACAGAAGAGCATGGGTAGAGGCTGTACTTACACAAAAACCATACAAGCAGAGGGTGGGCTTTTTCTGGGGACAGAATATCATAGGAGGCTCGACTGGCTCAACAGAGATAGCCAAGGCACTCCAGCGACTTGAGATGATGGTGTGTGTAAGTCCACACTGGAACGAGACAGTGATGTACGCCGATGTCGTGTTGCCGGATGCGACATTCATGGAGAGGGATGAGTGTCTCAATGGCAAATGGAAAAGCCCTCTGGCCACACTGGGTGTCAATAGAAAAGCTGTTGAGCCACTTGGCGAATCCAAGGATGGCTACTGGATACTCAATGAGCTTGCAAGGAGAATCCTGACCCCGGAAGAGCATGAAGAGTATTTTGGTGAATATGAAAAAAGGGGCATGATCACTTTTTGGGAAAAACAGTATGCCGGAATACACGGCATCACTGCCAAAGAGCAGGCATCGCTTCCGTCACTCCAGGAGGTACTGGATGGCAGGGTCTGGGCTGGAGAGAAACACTATAAAATCAAGTGTAAAACAAAAACAGGAAAGTGGGAGATCTATCCTACGGCCTTGGTCAAAAAATACAGAGCACTCAAGGATACAGGGAACAAGGGGGCAGAATATATCAATCCTCTGCCCCTCTTTGTAGGACCCTTTGTGCTCAAGGGCAATAAAGAGTTGGCCAATAACGAATTCCTGCCTATTACAGGATTTCATCCCTTGGGTACATTTACGGGACAGCAAACCAAAAACAATTTGCTGCTCAAAAGCATCCTAGAGGAGCATCATGCAGATCATGTCTTTATCAACAGAGCCAAGGGCGAGAGTTTGGGGCTTAAGGATGGAGACAAGGTGGAGATATTCAACCCAAGACTACCAAAAATCGTATCGGTTGCCAAAGTAAAGCTTAGCGAAACAGTACAGCAGAATACGCTTTTTGCCTACTATGGTGTGACAGCGGGTGCCCTGGATAACTACAGTGCGCACTTAAGAAACCAAGAGAGAGGCGGATTTAATCCCAATCACCTGACAGAGTTTCTCTTCAGCCCGCTCACTGCAGGCAATCCTGTCCAAGACTGTACTGTAAAAATAAGGAGGATATCATGAGTGTCAATATGAAATGCTACGACACCACACCATGCATACGATGCTTTGCATGTATGGTTGGGTGTTCTGCAGAGAACAGGCTACGGCTACAGAGAGACGAGAGAATAGGTATGGAGAAGAGTGTACAGAGCAAGCTAGGTCACCAATCACACCTGACACCAAAAAGAAGAGAGCTTGGAGTCTTTCCCGACGCCAGACAGGTCACTGCGTTTCATCACTGCAACCATTGCGAAAAGGCTCCCTGTCTAGATATCTGCCCAGTCAATGCTATTACGCGTAGAACAGGTGGAGAGGTGGTGATCAGCCAGGATCCATGTATCGGATGCAGCTCGTGTGTGGATGCCTGTCCTTTTGATGTGCCTGTGGTCACAGATGGCAAGGCATATAAGTGCCATGGCTGTTATGACAGGATAGAGAATGGTCTCAAGCCAAGTTGCGTCAATGTGTGCCCGACTGATGCTATGTTCTCCGGTGCCAAGGAAGAGGTGTTAAAGGAGGCGAACAAAAGAGCGGCACTCTATACCCAAACGACAGGCAAGGAGCATGTCGTATATGGTGCAGACAAGGTGAACAACTATGTAGGCACACTCCATTGGGTCACCATCATCCCCAAAGAGGATCTTGAGGCCTATCAGCTCGATACCGCTCCGTCGAGACCAGCGATGCAGTTTAGAGAAGTCGCCAAATCTGCTGGTGTCGTAGGTGCTGCAGCTATTGCAGTAGGCTCAGTAGGCCATCTGATTTATTGGCTCGGAAAAAGAAAAGAGAAAATCATGCAGGAGGAGCAAAAAAATGTCTAAAAAAATAACAGTTTACAGCAATATGGAGCGGTGGTTTCACAGCCATTTGGTGCACTTCGTTGCCTTTATGTTCATCTCGGGTTTGCCTGTGCTTTCTCACAAGTTTGACTTTATCGCCTATGGTGCAGGCATCCCTATGGCCGCGCTGACTGGCAATGGTGACATACTTTCTGCGGGTATGTCACTGATGAGATTCATACACTATAGTAGTGCATTTTTGTTGACAATGATGGCGATTCCGTTTAGCGTTATGATGTTGAGAAAATTTACAAAGCTCAGCATGTGGCCTGACAAATGGGGGGTCAAGGCAACCATAGATGGGTTCAAAGAGATGTGGAAGTTTTACATCAACCAAGAGCATGTGAGGTTTGGCAAGATGAATGCTGGTCAGAAGTTTTTTGCTCAGGGCGTGGTGATCTTCATGATTGTATTGACAGTCTCTGGGTATATGCTGATCTTTAGGGATGCTTTCAGTGTAGAGACAGCGGCACTAGCCAGGGGAGCACATGCGATAGCGTTTATATTTTTGAGCTTTTTACTGATGATACATGTCTATTTGGCCACACATCCGACCAACAAAAACTCTTACAGTGCCATGTTTAAAACAGGCAAGATGGACGAGGAGTTTATAAAGGACCATCATGGCATTTACTATGACAAGCTCAAAAAAGAGGAAAAAATAAAAGAAGATACGGACTAGATCCCCATCCTATGCCTCTTTGGCAATAGGGCAGAAAAGAGATCTGCTCTGTTGCGCAGTACAAGTTTCTGAATTTTTATTCATTTTTCTCTTCTTCCCCCCTCTTCCTCCCCCTTTCTGTGGTATAATTGTGGCATGGCGTTTAAGTATATATCAAAAAGGATGGAATATATGGAAAAGACTACCTATGATTCGCTTCATCAGGCGTTCCGGCAGAGAGTAGAAGGGCTCAAAAAACTGCCTCCAATGGAGGGCAGAGATAAGAGCATAGAAGAGACTATCGAGGAGGCAGGCTTCTCTAGAAGAGATTTTATGAAGTGGGTCAGTGCGGTGACGGCTATGTTGGCGCTACCGGCCACCTTTAGCCCGCTAATGGCTGAAGCAGTCAAGGTGGCAGATAGGCTACCTATCATATGGCTGCATATGGCAGAATGTACAGGCTGTACGGAGTCACTACTTCGATCAGCAAATCCTTCGATAGACAGCCTTATATTTGACTACATTTCCTTAGAGTACCAGGAGACGATTATGTCGGCTGCCGGTTGGCAGGCAGAAGAGAATCTTGAGCATGCTATCGAGAGGTATAAGGGCAGATACATTCTCATGGTGGAGGGGGGCATCCCTTCGGGAGAGATGGAAAGTTTCCTGACGATAGGCGGGCATGGAAAAAGTGGCAGAGCTATAGCAGAGGAGACCTCCGAAAATGCAGCAGCTATTTTTGCTATAGGTACCTGTTCGGCATTTGGTGGAGTGCAGGCTGCTGCACCCAACCCAACAGGTGCTGTAGCATTGAGTGAAGTGACAGACAAAACAGTGATCAATGTACCAGGATGCCCTCCTAGTGAGAAAAATATTGTAGGCACCTTGCTGCACTATTTACTATACGGCACCCTGCCTGCGCTAGATGCATACAATAGACCCAAGTGGGCATATAGGCTGAGGATCCATGATCTGTGTGAGAGAAGAGGGCATTTTGATGCCGGAGAATTTGTCGAGAAGTTCGGCGACAATGCCGCCAAGGATGGATTCTGCCTCTATAAGGTAGGCTGTAAGGGGCCATACACTTTCAATAACTGTGCTAAGCAGAAATTCAACCAGGGCACATCCTGGCCCGTGCAGACTGGTTTTGGGTGTATTGGTTGTTCTGAGCCAAACTTTTGGGACACAATGGGAACAGTCAATGAGCCGCTCAGGGATCGATTATACAATACGGTTTTTGGTGGATTAGGAGCTGATGCGACCGCGGACAAAATCGGTGTAGGTATACTGGCGGCCGTAGGTGTAGGTGTGGCAGCACACGCAGCGGTGGCAGCAATCAAACCACCAAAAGTATAGAAGGAGAGTAGGATATGTCAAAAAGAGTAGTAGTAGATCCAATCACAAGAATAGAAGGACACCTCAGAGCAGAGGTAGTGGTGGGTGATGATGGTGTGGTAGAAGAGGCGTATGTCTCCTCTACCTTATGGAGAGGGCTGGAGGTGATCGCCAAAGGGAGAGATCCTAGAAATGTGCCTCTGTTGATGCAGAGGATCTGTGGCGTGTGTACCTATTCTCACTACCTCAAGAGTACCATGGCGGTAGAGGATGCACTCGGCATCACGATACCCTACAACGCTGAACTGGTGAGAACTTTGATGAATGCTGCGCTGTTTCTGCATGACCATGTGGTGCATTTCTATCACCTGCATGGTGTGGACTGGGTAGATATTACCTCTGCACTCAAGGCTGACCCCGCAGTAGCCAGCAAGCTTGCATTTAACTATTGCAAGAACCCTATTGGTACAGGAGAAAATGAGCTCATTAAGGTACAGCAGACTGTCGCAAAATTTGCGAAGAATCCACAAGGACTCGGGCCCTTTGCCAACGCATACTGGGGCCACAAGACCTATAGATTCACACCAGAGCAGAACCTCATAGCCCTCTCTCACTATCTCAAGGCTCTTGAGATGCAGAGATTGGCGGCGCAGATGATGGCTATCTTTGGCGGCAAAAACCCCCACCCCCAATCCCTGGTCGTGGGAGGAGTCAGCTGTGTCATGGATGTACTGGATCCAGCCAGAATGGGTGAATATATGGTCAAATTCAAAAAGATGCAAGAGTTTGTACATAATGCCTATTTGGCGGATATCAAAATGGCAGCGGAGATGTATCGGGACGAGCCATCCGTGATGAAGCCAATGGGTGTCAAAAACTTCATGTCATACAGAGACTTCAAAGTCAGTCGCGATAAGTATCTGTTCGAAAGTGGTTATATTGTGGACGGAAGTATCTCTGAAGTGTTTGATATCAATGAAGATCTCATTACCGAAGAGGCTACCCATTCATGGTATGCAGACAATGAGCCCCAGCACCCTTATGACGGCACAACAGTGCCTGAGTACACAGGACTTGTCAATTCTGAGAGTGTAGGTCCGGACGGAAAGATGATACACTCTAAAAATATTAACCCAGAAGGAAAATATACTTGGATCAAGTCCCCCAGATATGACGGAAAGCCTATGGAGGTCGGTCCTCTCGCCTGTCTGCTTGTGGGGTACGCCAGGAACAACAAGGTCATCAAGGAGAGAGTGGATGGATTTCTCAAGGAGACAGGACTTCCTCTCAAGGCACTTTTCAGTACGCTGGGGAGAACTGCTGCGCGCGCACTTCAGGCTGGCATCGTAGTGGACTATGCGCTGGAGGCTTTTGACTCTTTGGTGGAGAATACTAAAGTTGACAAGGAAACATGCGCGACCTATACGATTGACAACAGCAAAGAGTACAAAGGCAGAGGCATAGGTGATGTGCCAAGGGGTATGCTGATTCATTGGATTCGTATCAAGAATGGTGTGTGCGAAAACTATCAGGCGACAGTACCATCCACCTGGAATGCAGGCCCTAAAGATGCTGTAGGTACGCAAGGTCCCTACGAGGCAGATCTGGTAGGACTGAAGATAGCCGATCTCTCTCAGCCTCTGGAGATCATCAGGGTGATACACTCCTACGATCCCTGTATTGCTTGTGCAGTGCATGTGATGGACACCAAAGGCAATGAGCTTGGCAGATATAAGGTGGACCCACTCTATGGTGGCGTTTGCAATACATAAGGAGCTGCCGATGAAAACAGAACAACACACAGATACAGCAGAGGGATACCCTGCTGAGATCACTGAAGAGATGGAGTTTACGCCCGCGTATAGGTGGCAGCATTGGATTCGTGCAGTGGCTATTTTGATACTCACATTTACAGGGTTTTATATCGCCTATCCCTTTGTGGCGCCCGCTGTAAGCTCTGAGCCAAATAATTTCCTCTATGCCCTGATGAGATCATGGCATATTATCTTCGGATTCGTGATGATAGGCGTGGTGATACTCAAGGTCTATCTGACGCTTGTGGGCAGAGCCTACAAGCACGAAAGAGCCTCACTAGGAGATACCCTCAAGCCAAAAGTTTGGATAGCCCAAATCAAATATTATCTATTTATGGGGAAGCACCCCCATCTAAAAGGTGTATATAACCCCCTGCAGACCATGGCGTACGCAGGTCTGTATGTGACATTTTTTGCCCTCATTGTCACCGGTCTTGTACTCTATGTGCATGTATATCATGAGGGTCTAGGTGCTCTTCTGTATGAGCCGATGAGGTTTTTTGAGGTGCTGATGGGCGGCATGGCCAATGTCAGACAGATACATCACATAGCCATGTGGGTGGTAATTATTGTGGTTGTGATACATATCTATATGGCGATATTCAATGCTGTATTTGGAAAGAACGGATCGATGGATGCGATTTTTTCTGGTATGAAATGGCATAAAAAGCATTAGGTGGGTATAATTTTGGCGACCTTGCCGGTCGCCGATAGAGACACGAGGGAAAAGAGTCGCTTTGTGTGCTGCCAAGCCCGCCCCACTCTGGGGAATAATACCAGCACACTCTTCCCCTCATGGGTTCCTAAAACAATTTTAAAAGGTATTCGATTGATAAAGCAACTAGTGGTAAATACTATAGAGAGATACGCCCGATACAAAATAGACAAAAATCTCAACCTCCAATATACTGATGAAAGGAAATATCCTCAGCCAGACCCCACAAAGAGCTATCTGCTCTATCTCCATATCCCCTTTTGCAAAGTTTTCTGTCCTTACTGCTCTTTTCACAAATACAATTTTGATGAAAAAAAAGCCAGAGAGTACTTCGCTACACTGCGAAAAGAGATACGCATAGCCAAGGAGAGAGGATTTCGTTTCTCCTCTGTGTATATAGGAGGAGGTACGCCTACGATCCTGCCGGATGAGCTGGCCAGCACTATTGACTTGGTTCGTGAACTTTTTGATATTGATGAGCTCTCCTGTGAGGCTGACCCCGATATCAGTGATGCGCTGATAGACCTACTCAAAGAGAGGGTGGATAGGCTCTCCGTGGGCATACAATCTCTAGACGACAAAAGACTCGAGCAGACCAAGAGGTGCAACAAGTTTGGTACGGCAGATGAGCAGGTGGAGAACATCAAAAAACTTATAGCCAATTTCAAAATAGTCAACTGCGATCTTATATTTAACTTTCCTGACCAGACCGCAGAAGAGCTGAGAGAGGATATCCAAAAACTCAAGGCACTTTCTCCTCAGCAGATATCCATGTATCCCCTCATGTATTCTCCGTCTGTCAGAAAAGAGATAGAGACAAATATGGGAGCAGTGCAGAACAAAAAAGAGTATGCACTGTATAAGGTGATTTTAGATGAGCTCGGCAGCGATTATGTGCAGAACAGCTGCTGGGCATTTTCCAAAAAAGGTATCACGCTGATCGATGAGTATGTGGTGGACCATGTGGAGTATCTGGGTCTGGGCTCTGGGGCCTTTGGCTTCATTGACGGTACCCTGTATATTAACACCTTTGCGCTGGATGAATACAAGCAGAGAGTGGACAGCAACCAATTCTCTACCGCTAGACACAAAAGCTATTCCCCTAAAGAGATACTTAGCTATCGACTGATGGTAGATATGTTTGGGTTTGGGTTCTCCGTGGAGAATCTTGCCGACAGGTATGGTGCACATGCAAAAAAGAAGTTGGCTATAGAGCTATTTTTATTGAAATTGTTCAAAATTACGGACAAAAACTATCAGTTGACAACCTTTGGGAAATATATCTTCCTGATCCTGATGAAGGAGTTTTATATCGGGATGGATTATGTCAGAGAGACTTCCAGAGAGGGCATAGACAGATTTGGATTTTTAAAAAAATAACATTGCTCAGAGATCTTTTTTCCTGCCCTATGCACTTCCCCCCCCTATTCCCCCCCTCTTAGATGCTAGAATTGCATGTAGGTGGGGTTTTCGGAGATCTTATGTCTTGGGATCTTTCGTGCTTGCCGCATCAAAAAAAAGGAGACAAAATGAAGACATGGAAACGAACCGCCTGTATGGCATTGTTGCTTAGTCTCTCTTCTGTAACGAGCCTGATGGCTTCAGGAGAGACAAAGAGCCCAGTTCCTGGCATGATCACTATGAGCAAGGACGCGCTTGAGGTGATTGCTGACCCGAAGGGAACGATGGAGTCCAGAGGTGTGTATTCTCTGCAAGACTCTATTGTAACAGAGAAAGAGAGATATGATTGGATATTCAAACATCACCCTATCTTCACAACCTATTTACCAAAGGGAAAAGTTGTAGGTAAGTTAGTTACAGGAGATCGTGGACATGAGATGCTCCATGCTGGTAATGGAAATGAATTTCAAAAGTACAGCAAGAGAAAAGGGTTGACATCAACTATGTATCGTCTTCCTGCGCAAGATACACTAATCTTCCCAAATAAGTTCATAGGACCAAAGAAATGTGGTGAGTGTCATGCTGCACAGTATGAAAAGTGGAGCAGATCACGACACTCATCAACAATTAGATTCCCAGGAGAGCATCCAGAGGTAGGCAATGATCTCAAATCATCTGTATTTGGCACAAACACCGCTTCTATACTTCCTAAGGGACTTAATCCTGAAAGCATCTATTGTACTGTAGGACATCTCAGAACGAAGTTGGGATACTTTGATAAATACCTTCTTCGTGGTACTTACCACATCGTAGATGGTACGCTTGATGATGGAACAGGTACGGTAGTGGCAGGCTCAAATCAGTTTCAGAGAACCTGGGCAAACGACCTGACACCCGCAATGGCAAAAAAGATTCGAAAATATGTTCCCAACTTCCCTGTTACGCTTGAGGAGTATGGTGACAATAGTGGTTATGTACGAGGTCTAGCTTCTTATGCTGCCAGATACAAAAAATCTATGCAGGTTCAAGCATCTTCATCTTATTGTCAAGTTTGTCACCCCTTCAAGTTTGATTTTAAAACCAAAGAAGAGTTCTATAGCGCACTGGGCAATCCAAAGGTACTACATGACCATACGGTCTCCAAGGGTATCTCTTGTGAAGAGTGTCACGGAGCAGGCGGACACCTAGAGGGCGGCAAAGGTCTACTGACATCCAACTGTGAGAGATGTCACCAGAGATTTAGCTTCAGACCATTCTTGGCGGAGAAGTTTAGAAAATCTAAAAATCCAGATCTTAGAAGAAAAGCAGCCGAGCTCGGTCTTACTTCCAAATTTAAATCAGCGGGTCCTGGTTGTGGTACCGAAGGTTCGCAGTCATACTTCACAGCACACTATGATGCAGGTATGAGATGTACAACGTGTCATGATCCTCACGATGTCACTGGCTATGCGCACTACAATGAGAAGAAAAATGGTGTGAACCATATTACAAAAGGTGGTGTATATCAAGATACAGGTGACTATCTAAGTACATTCTATACGAAACCAGCTATTAGAAAAAATTGTGCATCTTGTCATAAAGAGGCAGCCTATATTGCCAACAATACAAAAGATACACACTCCAAAGTGAATTGTCAGGCGTGTCATATGCCTTATATTATGAGTTGTGAAAATTGGTATGCGGCACAATACCAAGATCATGGAGGATTTGATACCCAGAGAAGATCACATATCTGGAAGATTCTGGTCGATCCCAAGAAGAAAACGCTTAACCCGCCTCCAGGTGCAGCAAGAGAGCAGCAGGTACCTAAAAAATACAAGAACTGGTATGTAGCCAAAGATGAGAAGGGACACAACTTCATCGACTTGATGTGGGCATGTGGAAAAACCTCTTGGGCAGATAGAGACCTAGAAGAGAATCAAGGCTGTCACAGTGTGGCTCAGTCAAAACTCAAGAAGACGCTTCACTTTGAAGATCAGCAGAGAGTCTATGACGAAGTCATGGGATGGCAAAAACCTGTGAAGGCACTCTACAAAGAGGTCAATGTAGCGATTAAGGGCATCTATGCACTTCTCGAGACTACAGAGCTTCAGGTTGCCGACAGAGCTAGAATCAACGAGCTGACCGAGAAAGCCCAAGCCACACTGGATCTTGTCAAGAAAGACGGTTCATGGGGTATGCACGGATTTAAGTTTACCAAGAGAAAATTGGAAGCAGCCAAGTCTTATGTAGATATGGCTGGAGATATTCTGCAGAAGCATGCAGCGGACTAACAGATAACCGGTCATACAGCGTTATCTATCAACGCAGGATCATACACAATGTATGGTTCTGCATCAAACAATAAGGATTCATTGATGAAAAAGTGTATTTTGAGCTCTTTTTTTATTCTATCACTTGGTGCAAATGGGTATGCCGCAGGACTAAAGGCTGATCTCAAACAGGAGTCGTATGCTATCGGGGTTACTACAGGTAGTCATATACTCAACCAGGTCATCAGGCAAGATAAATTAGGCGTCAAGACAGATATTGACAGGCTGATACAGGGATTTGGTGATGCCTTGAGGGGCAAATCTACTATGGACGACAACGAAACCATATCCTACCTGAACCTCAGAGCCGACAATCTCAATAAGCTTCAAAAAGCCAAGCTAGAGAAGCTGAAGAAAGAGACGCTGGAGGCAGGCAAAAAATATCTTGCAGAGCATAGGATAAAAAAAGGGGTCAAGACAACAAAATCAGGACTCCAGTATGAGGTACTCAAAGAGGGAAGTGGAGGCAGTGTCCAGGCAGAGAGCATCGTCATGCTGAACTATCAGGCAAAACTCATAGACGGTACGGTATTTGACGATACCTACAAAAGAAAAGCGCCGGCACACCTCTCGATGATCAATATCATAGATGGTCTCAAAGAGGGGCTTTTGCTGATGAAAGAGGGATCAAAATACAAACTGGTGATTCCATCAGAGCTCGCATACAAAGAGGACGGTGTGGCAGATATCCCGCCAAATGCCGTTGTGATTTTTGAGGTGGAATTGTTGAAGGTGATGTCGCCTGGCGAGTTTAAAAAAATGGCGCATCAGAAGGCGGATGTAAAAATAGACAGCAACAAGACCAAGCCTCAGAGCCTGAAGAAATAGGCACTGTTTCTGGATGAGTAATAGCTGTTGTAGTGGAGGAAGAGTATGAGTAGCAGTAAAGAAAGAAGAGGATTTCTGAAAAGTCTAGGAATAGGTTCTATGGCACTTGCCACAGGTGGATATGCGCTATCCTCCGAAGAGAAGAGGCGTGTCGAGCCCAAGCAGCACCTGTCTATGATCTACGATCAGACCAAGTGTGTGGGCTGCGCAGAATGTGAAAGTGCCTGCCATAGCGTCAATCTGGTGCCGGCAGCACAAAACAGAATGATCATTCAGGACAGAACAGATCCAGACAATGTAAAGGCGAGGAGATTTGTCAGAGTCTCCTGTCAGCAGTGCGAAGAGGCACCGTGTGTAGCTGTATGTCCTACGGCTGCATGCCACAAGGACTCGCTGCTGGATGTCGTTACTATGAACGGGGATGACTGTATCGGGTGTGCCTACTGTATCGTGGCTTGTCCTTATGATGTCAGGTTTATCAACGAAGAGACCAATATGGCGGAAAATTGTGACTTCTGTTTGGAGACGAGACTCAAAAAAGGACTTCAGCCAGGCTGTGTGGAAGCCTGCAAATATGATGCCTTGGTATTTGGTGACATGAATGACCCCAAATCAACCATATCGAGAATACTCAGCATCAAAGATACCGTCAGGCAGAGACCAGAACTGGGCACGAAGCCAAGTTTGAGATATGTACCCGCTGTCAAGCAGGGGGTGTAGCATGGAGATGATGATTGATTTTACAGAGGGCTTCTCTCATGGCCATGTTATTTGGGGCTGGATGATCGGTGTCTATTTGGTGCTTGCCGGTATGTCCGGTGGTGCACTGATAGTCGCGCTGGTTAGAAGGCATTATTCGAAAAACAAAGAAAATACAGGACTTTTGAAGGGAGCCGCTATTATCGGCTTTAGTACAATAGCCTTTGGTATGGTTTTCCTGGTAGCCGATCTTCATAGACCATTATACTTTTGGAAGATCTTAATCAACTACAACTTCACATCGGTGATGTCTATTGGTGTGGCGGCCATATCTCTCTACATACCCTTGACACTCATGGTATTTTTAATGGCACTTGAGGAGGAGATTAAGGACTTTTTTCAGACCAAGATCAAGATTTCTTTCGTGCATACCATGTTGACCATAGTGATCAATATACTCAAAAGGTTTAGACCTTATATAGAGTTTATTACGATATTTTTCGCGATCGTGATCTGTGCTTATACGGGGTTTCTGATCTCGGTACTGATACGCTTTCCGCTGCTTAATACGGCAGTGCTCCCTATTCTGTTTCTGGTCTCCGGACTTGCAGCAGGTGTGGCAGCCACCAGATTGCTTACGGCAGGGTACTATAGGGTGAACCCATCGACCTTTGATGAGGGTCTGCTGCACAGAATAGAGTGGCCGGTGATGTTTTTGGAGATTTTACTGATTGCCATGTTAATTGTTTCCCTCGTCCTTGGCAACGACTACCAAAAAGAGGCAATGGCGGCTTTTGATGTCACCCGGAGCCAATGGGCATACCTTTTCTGGGGCGGCGTAGTAGGTGTAGGGTTTGGCGTACCCCTTTCTCTCAACTTCCTCTTTGGGCACAAGGTGGCGCACTCCAGCTTCACCATGTATGCATCGGGTATCTCTACGCTACTTGGAGTACTCTCTTTGAGGCTTTTTCTTCTCTACGGCGGACAAACATTCGGGATACACTAGAAGAGACAAAAATATCGTGGTGTCCTGTGTCATTTGGTGCAGCCCAGAGTTGGTTTCTAGCGAAATCTGAAATATTTAATTGTCCAGTTTCACCACGTTATGGTCGCCTAGTTCAAGAAGCAAAAGTGATAGCTTGGCAGGATAATAGTAAAATCTTTACAAGCAAATAAGGATTTAAAATATGTCACAAGTCTATCGCTCTCATGCAAAAACGAATTCTCACATAAGAAGCATGATACTACAATCAGATTTATCCCCTCAAGGGTAGCCCCACAAATGTTGAGTTGGCAAACAAGTACAATGTTATGTCAAAACAGTAGCCAAATATAAAGAGATTATACGCGCGGTACGAACATTAACATGGATGGAATTGGATGATTTAACTGATACTATAGTTGGTATCAGCTCCATATGCCCTCAAACCAATGGTACGATTAAAAATGCTACCATTAAAGCCGAGGATTATGTAAATACAGAAGAGGTTGAAAAGGATTTAAACTAATTCTTGATATACTACAACATCAATAGAAGACATGGGTCTCTAAGGAATGAACTGAAAGTCAGAACTCCATTTGACACAGTACAGAGTTGGTTTCAAATGAAACCTGAAATATTTAAGATTTTGCCATTAGGACGTATTTTGTGCTATTGCTTTTGCGATGGTGCAAGAGATGGTGAGACTTAACATATAGATATGAAAAGAAAAAGGTTTACAATGCTTAAAAAGCTATTCTCTACCCCCTATGTGGTGACACTATTGTTTGTGTTTGGGGCAGCGTCCGGAATTGCCACATTTTTAGAGAGTATGTATGATACGCAGACTGCCTGGAAGGCAGTATATGCAGCCAAATGGTTTGAGCTGGTCATGGTGCTACTCGCCGTCCTGATGATCGGCGTCATCATCAGGACGGCTATGTATAAAAAATTTGGCATATTCCTGTTCCATATCGCATTTATCTTTATTTTGATAGCAGCAGGCATGACCAGGTATATGGGCGAGGAGGGCGTGATACATATCAGGGAGGGTATGAGTGAAGACCATATGATTACCACAAAGCCATATCTGCAAATACAACTAGGTGAAACTATCGTGGATAGACAGCTCTCCCTTGCGCACATTGGAGACAATCATTTTGCATATGACTTTGATATAAACGGCACAAAAATCACCATATCTTATCTCGATTATCTCCCCAAATTCGATGGTAGACTTGACAGGTTGAGTATAAAAGTATTTTACGATGGCGAGGAGAAGACGGTCTCTGTTGATGGAGGCAGAGGCTGGATACAGCCGCCGGCAGAAGTAACCCTCAAAGACAAGAAATTCCTTATTGTATGGGGTGCGAAACTCAAACAGCTGCCTTTTTCTATTAAGCTGAAGGACTTCAAGCTCGAGAGATACCCCGGCTCACGGAGTCCCTCCTCCTACTCCAGTGATGTGGTTCTGCTGGATGAGGGCAAAGAGCTTGAGATGCCCTATGAAATATACATGAACCACCCTTTGACCTATAAAGAGTATAAACTTTTCCAGTCCTCCTATGACAAGGACGAGAGAGGCACGATACTAGAGGTCAATAGAGATCCCGGCAAGTGGCCTACCTATTTCGCCTATTTTGTCTTGACGCTCGGCTTTATGCTCAGCTTCTTTACCCGGGGTAGTCGATTTGAAACACTGAGGGATTTTCTCAAAAACAGTCCCCTCTCTTTGTTGCTAATATTTTCCCTATTGACCACTGTGTCTCCCCTGCGGGCATCATCGATAACGCCGTTACAGGAGGCATATCTCAAGAATTTCCAAAAAAATTCATCGGCGCACGCCAAAGAGTTTGGCAAGCTTCTCATACAGGATTTTGGTGGCAGAATCAAACCCCTCAATACAGAGGCCATAGATATCTTGCATAAAATATCAGGCAAAAGCAGTCTCTATGGGCTCAGTGCTGAACAGGTCATGCTGGGTATGCTTATTGACCCAAAAACATGGCAGAAAATCCCAATGATCAAGATCAAGGATCCCAATATCAAAAAGTACCTGAAGGTAGACAAGGAGAGAAAGTATCTCTCTTTCTCGGACCTTTATGATAAAGAGGGTTTCTACAGGCTATCCAAGAAAGTAGACAAAGCAAATAGAACAGCAGAATCAAAAAGAGGGACATTCGCGCGCGATGTCATCAAGTTGGACGAGAGGCTAAATGTTGCATATCTTACCTACAAAGGGGTGCTGTTTAAGTTTGTTCCTTTGGCGGGAGCAATGGATCAGAAGTGGCTAGATCTCAACAGTGCCATGGAAAATCCAATGATCGACAAGGAGACCAGAACGTTGCTCTTTGCTTATCTGGAAGAGGTATACAATGCATTACAGACAAACAGTTGGGAGCAGGCCAATACCTCCCTCTCGAAAATCAAAGGGATACAGAAAAAGTATGCGCCAGAGATTGTCCCCTCCAATATCAAAATAAAGCTGGAGGTACTCTATAATAAACTGGATCTGTTCAAGAACCTGTTTGTCTTCTATTTCGTGCTAGGTTTGCTGACACTCGTGACAGCATTTTTCTCTATTTTTACGGGGAAAAGAAGTAAAATGTGGGAGAATCTTATCATTATTTTGTTCACGGTGGCACTTGTGATTCACACCGTCGCCTTGGGCCTCAGGTGGTATATATCTGGGCACGAACCCTGGAGTAACTCTTATGAATCCTTGGTCTATATAGGTTGGTCAACCATGCTTGCAGGTTTCGCAGTGTTTAGGAAATCGATGCTGGCACTTGCTACTTCATTACTGCTTACGGCAGTCATTATGCTTGTGGCACACTTGAGCTTCATCAACCCGCAGATGACAAATCTGGTACCAGTACTAAAATCATACTGGCTTAGCGTACATGTTTCGGTCATCACGGCAAGCTATGGATTTCTGGGGCTTGGTTTTATGCTAGGGTTGATGAGCTTGGTGCTGATGGTATTTAAAAGCAAGGCAAATAGAGAGAGGATCAACGAGCAGATCAGATATATCACAGCGATCAATGAGATCAGCCTTATCATAGGTCTGGCGATGCTGACCGTAGGGAACTTTTTTGGCGGGATATGGGCAAATGAGAGCTGGGGAAGGTATTGGGGCTGGGATCCCAAAGAGACTTGGGCACTTGTCTCTATCGTGGTATATACGATCGTGCTGCATCTCAGACTGATACCAAAACTCAATAGTATCTATGTGTTATCAGTCGCGTCTGTATTTGCATTCTTCTCTATCATGATGACCTACTTTGGTGTTAATTACTACTTGACAGGGATGCACTCATATGCGGCACCAGGCTCAAGTCCAGAGATACCAGACTTTATCTACTATATGGTGGCAGTCATTGTTACCATAGCTGTACTGGCATACAAAAAAAGAGATGTGCCAAATATCGAACCAAATATAAAGGATTAGGCGTGACAAAAACAACAAAAGCAATGAATGCAAGGGTGCTGCTCATACTTATGATATGCATGACAAGCATAGCGATGGGTGACATACTGGAGGATGCTGCCAAGCTGTATAAGGATAAACAATTCAAGCAGTCCTTGGGGCTATACCAGAAGGCCTGCGACCAAAATAGCTCCAGGGCTTGCGCCAGACTGGGCTTTATGTACGAAAACAATCAAACGGTAGAGCAGGATTTCAAAAAAGCTTTTGAACTGTATGAAAAATCATGCGACCTGGGTGATGCCAAGGGCTGCTACAAATCGGCACTCAAATATGAGCAGGGCGACAAATCGTTAACATTAAAAAAGGATTTGAAAAAGGCGGAAGCATACTATGCGCGCTCATGTGAAGAGGGTTTCTCGCTGTCGTGCTATGAGCTGGGAAGCCTCTATCAATACACGATAGATCCTGAAAAAAACAAAAAGAAGATGGAGGGCTACTACACAAAAGCATGTCGAGAGGGGGCACTGCTCGGCTGCTATAAAGTAGCACACTACTATGAATCAAAAAAAGATCTAGCAAAAGCAAAGCAATGGTTTAAAACAGGGTGCGACAGAGAGGATACGCAGGCGTGCTTCAGGCTTGTAGATATCTATATCAAGGAGATGGCAGAACTTAAACCAGAGGAGTTTAAGCAAGAGCTAAAGGGCTACAGAAAAAGATGCGAAGAGGGAGATACAATGGGCTGTTACAAGATGGCATCGATGTATTCTACGGGCAGAGGTGTCAAGCAGAGCTACAGAAAAGCAAAAGAAATTTTTGTCAAAAGCTGCGAGATGGGTGACAACGCCTCATGTATGGAAGCATACATGATGATTCAATCTGGTTTTTAGGAGCAGTGATGAAGAAAACAATTTTCGCCATAGTGATTTTAGTGACAATAGTAGCACAGGCTGGTTATATCAAAGAGAGTGTAGCTGCGCATAAAAAAGGAGACAACAAAAAAGTTGCCTCCATCTATCAAGAAGCCTGCAGGGATGGCAAAACATCCGCTTGCTACAATCTTGGCGTGTTGTATATGGGAACGAAGGGCATCAAGAAAGACACCAATAGATCCGTTAAATACTATAGCATGGCTTGCGATGGAAACTTCAGTGCTGCCTGCTACAATCTGGCTCTGATCTATCTCGCCGGCACTATTGTCGAAAAAGATGTCAAGAAATCCGTGCTGCTCTATGACCAAGCTTGCAGTGCTGATCATGGAGCCGCCTGCAACAACCTAGGAATGCTCTATGCCAAAGGGGAAGATATTCCAAAAGATCAAAAAAAGGCTGTTTTATACTTCAAAAAATCCTGCAACAGTTTTGACAATGTTGGATGCAGTAACCTAGCGTACAAATACCAACACGGCGAAGGAACAGCACAGAGCTACCAGCAGGCATTTGCATTTTATAAAAAAAGCTGTGATGGCGGCGTACCTATGGCATGCGGTAACCTGGGCTATCTGTATGAAAATGCACAAGGTGTCAAAAAGAACCCCAAGAAAGCAGCCGAACTATACAAAATAGCTTGTGACAGAAACTATGCCAGAGGATGCAACAACCTGGCAATACTCTACATCAAGGGTAGTGGCGTAAAAAAAGATAGTAAAAAATCCAAAGAGTTGTTTGACAAAACATGTAAACTCGGTCTAAAAGTAGGTTGCGAAAACCTAAAACTACTAAAATAAAAGGAGCTCAAAATGTTGATGAGGTCAATACTGTTGATCGCTGTATCGTTGTGCAGTCTTGATGCTAAGATGTTCCAGAGTATCAAGAAGGAGAATGGCACATTTGTGCAAAAAGGAGAGAGTCGTTATTACTGCCCTAATTGCGGGATGAATCTCATAAAGTTTTACAAGACAAACCACACCTACAAGGGGCAGCAATACTGCTCCCTGCACTGTCTCTATGAGGCAACAAAAGGGGTGATGCCGAGGGGTGCCAAGGTCTCTGATGCCAAAACACTAAAGCTGATAAAAACAGAGGATGCCTATTATGTCATAGGGGGAGAGATAAGGGGCACGATGACGAGAAACAGCAAATATGCCTTTAAAGATATAGGGGATGCAAAAGCATTTCAGAAAAAATATGGTGGGAAGATCGTCAATTTTGAACAGGCATACGCTACGGCTGGTGAAGATTTTAAAAAAGACAAGAAGATAATCCGGATCAAAAAAGAGAAAAAACTCTACAAAAGCGGAAAAAAACTTTACAAGAAAAGATGTTCAGATATCTCAGCCAATAAATATCTCTCTATCGCCGATCTTAAAGCTATCCTGAAAAGCAGGTGCAAAAATGTCAAAAATGACAAAAAGCTTCAAGCTATTGCCGGCTATTTGTGGGACATAGAGAGAAAAGGCACAGTGCTCAAAGAGAACGACAAAATAATAGTCCCTCATGATGCCAAATGCCCAATATGCGGCATGTTTGTCCACAAGTACCCCAAATGGGCAGCCACCATAGAGCTCGGAGAGAAAAAAATCTATTTTGACGGGTGCAAGGATATGTTCAAGTACTATATCCCCAAAAAGAAAGAGATAGCCAGCAGCAAGCTCTTTGTCACGGATTATTTTAGTGGCAAAAAAATCAAGGCAAATTTGGCTTATTTTGTCATGGGATCCAATGTCTATGGTCCCATGGGGAACGAGCTCATTCCCTTCAAGTCCGAGCTTGATGCCAACGCGTTTAGAAAAGATCATTTTGGGATCAAGGTATTGAAGTTTACAAGTCGTAGAAGACAAGGATGTAATGAAGGATTTGGAGGATCTCTGATGAAGATGCTCCTGGCTCTTTTTGCTTTTGTTGTCCTCTCTGTCTCTTTTATGTGTTGCTGGAGTATGCGCTACGACTACAAAAAAAGAGATGTGAATCTGTTGAAGCTGACATCAAAAAGAGGCTACATAGTGCCATCATTTACATTCAAATCCAAAGCATACAGGGAGTTTGTCTATGCGAAATAAAAGTTTTATTGACTTTAGTGTCAGGCTGCTCATCAAAGAGAAGAAAGATTATCTTTTTAGCTTTTTCATCTTCGCATTTATTATATTTATAGTTACTGCTGTTTTGTTTATATCAAATTCTATCAAAAGAGATCTGCTAGTGGCACTTGCCAATGAAGGGCAGGTCATTGTCAAAAACAACAAGGGCGGCCATTATGCGCCGCTAAATGATGCGTACCTGGATGCACTGCTGGAGATAAATGGTGTGGATGATGTGGTCGGAAAAGTTGACGGATATTACAACTTTGCACAGGACAGAAGGTATTTTCATGTCGTTGTAGAGGAGGATCTGAACGACAGCAGCATATATGTGTCAGAAGATGTAGGTGAGCTGCTCAAAAAGTTCAAATACGAAAAAGAGTTCAATTTTTTAGTAAAAGATACATTGATTACTCTCGATATAGCAAAAGTTGTAGCGTCTAATATCATCTCTAACAATACTATTTTTGTCAATGAGTACAATGCCAGAAGAGTACTGGAGATGGATGATGATGCGTACAGCTATTTTGTTTTAAAGGTTCCAAATGAGGATGAGATCGAGAATATTGCACTAAAAATACCAAAACTTTACCCCAACCTTGTTGCGTTGCCTGATTATGAGGTAGAGTCGGACTATGATCATCTCTACTACTACAAAGGGGGGATATTTATGATACTCTACATCGTGAGCTTGGTCTCTTTTTTTATACTTTTGAAAAATCAGATCTCTTCCGTGTATGGCAGCAGAAGAAAAGAGATCGCGATACTCAGAAGCATAGGCTTCTCCATTAGTGATATTATTTTGCTTAAATTCATACAAAACAGCATAGTGGTGTTTGGTGCCTATTTTATGGCTATTATCCTCTCCTATTTGTATGTATTTTTCTTTGATGCGCCACTGCTGAGAAACATATTTTTGGGTGAGCATGTGACCCATATCTCTTTTACCCCGGTGGTAGATATCAAGATGCTCTTTTTGATATTTATATTTACTGTGATACCCTATTTGGCATCCATACTTATCCCATCCTGGAAGCTTGCTATCGAAGATATCAGTGAGGCAATGAAATGAAACCAAAAATAGCCATAGAGCATCTCTACAAGATATACAACGAGGGCAAAGAGAGCGAGTTTGCAGCACTAAAAGACATCACTCTCTCTGTAGGAGCAGACGAGATCATCATCCTCAAAGGTGTGAGCGGAAGCGGCAAAAGTACACTGCTCTCTCTGATGGCGGCGTTCAGCAAACCAAGCAGGGGCACGATATTGATTGATGGGGAAAACATATCGAAGCTGCCAGATATCTTTGCCTCCAAGTTCAGAAACAAAGAGATAGGATTTATATTTCAGTCCTTTAACTTGATAGAGGGGCTAAGTGTCAGTGAGAATGTCAGGATCCCTCTTGTGCTGGAACCGCTTGAAAAAAAAGAGATAGACCAAAAGGTCGAAAAAGCATTGCAACTGGCAAATATTGCCCACAAATCTCAACAAAATATTGCAGACCTAAGTGGTGGAGAGAAGCAGAGGTGCGCCATCGCCAGAGCCCTGGTCAACAATCCGTCCATCATCTTTGCTGATGAGCCTACGGCAAACCTGGACAAGGAAAATTCTTTGAAATTTATAGAGGTTCTGGAGAAGTTTAAAACATTGAAAAAATGTGTTGTAGTTGCCACACATGACAGTCTGTTTGATGATTTGCCATTTGTCAGCCAATATATCAATATTACGGACGGAGAGCTTGTGTTGTGAGTATTTTTCTGCTTGACAGTATCGTAGTTATGTTTTTTGTAGAGACCGTTCTGCTGTTACTCATGGGCACCAGTATGTTTGCGGTCGCCAAGATCCTAAAATATTGGAATTTCGATGCCTCTACCACCCTTCAGTATGCCCTCGAGAAAAAAAATTACCTGGTAAACACTATTATCCTCTTTACTATTGGTGTCAAAATTATACTCTTTGTCTTTTTTGTAAAATCCTTGGATGATTTGGCTCCCTTGGTGCCCGGTGCCATGTGTGCCACGGGAGTCATTGGGGCAAACAAGTTTGGCAATACCCTCTTGATATATAAGATTTTTACACTCTTTTTGCTTGGAGTCTGGGTTGTGATCAACAGGCTGGATCTGAAGACCAAGAAGTTTGATTATCTTAGAAAAAAATATTATCTTTTTATTGTTATTTTTGCACTGCTTGGCATTGAGTTTGCTCTAGAGCTTCTCTATTTTACAAACATTCCTCTTAATACCCCAGTCTTTTGCTGCAGTGTTGTATTTGTTGTAGAAAATCTGCCGTTTGGACTAGAGACGGTGGATCTTGTCAAAATATTCTATCTGCTTTTTGTCTCGATACTGGTTGTAGACTATTTCAACAAAGCCAGCCTGAGTTTTGTTTTAAATATTCTCTTCTTGCTGCTGGCATACTACTGTGTCACATACTTTTTTGGTACCTATGTTTACGAGGAGCCAAATCATAAGTGTCCATTTTGTATGTTGCAAAAAGAGTATCACTATATCGGTTACCTGATATGGTCCACACTCTTTTTGGGTACCTACTTTGGTATTTCACCCCATATTATCTACTCCCTGATAGGCAAAAAATACCAAAGACTTCTGAGGTATAACGCACTGTTTTTGACACTTTTTGTTGCTATATGTAGCTATTATGTCATTTCATTCTATTTGAGAAATGGGGTTTTTTTATGAAAAAATTTCTTCCATATCTCGTCTTGATACTCTTCTTTTCCTATCTCTACATATCAAACAAAAGTGAAACAGAATATATATATTATATGAATGGCAATACAAAAATGGAGCCACTTCCTGTCCAGGAGATCAAAAAAGACAAAAAGATATTTTGCAGCGACTGCAATATGATGGTCAAAGACATCAGGCACTCTGCGCAGGTAGTGATCCCAGGGGGCAGAACCTACTTTTTTAATGATGTCGGTTGTATGATACGATGGCTCGATCGACAAGAATACAAGGAGAAAGAGCTAGGAATTTTTGTCTTTGTTTCTGAGTGCACCTGCTACGTAGATGCAGAGGATGCGTGGTATGTCAGAGATGGGCTGACGCCCCTCGGATATGGAGTAGAGGCATTTGGCACCTATATGGAGGCACAGAGAAGCGATATGCTCCTCAGTGCTGAGGATTTTGGAGATGAGAATTTTGAAAGGTACTCCAATAACGAAAAAGGCGTCTATGAATTTAAAGATATTAAAAAGTTTGTCTTGAGAGGAGAGACTCTTTTGAACCCAGTGGCGAGAAAAATCATTTTTAAGGGGGTTGGAGATGAAGAATAAACAAGATCCCTGGCCCAGAGAAGAAGCGTGATAATTCCTGAGTCAATACCTCTAGACTTATGAGGGTATGTAAAAAATAGATAGATATGAAAAGAACCGGATTGGTTAAAACCATGATAAAAAGTGGGAGTTGCGCGAAACTTAAGATATTTTAGAATGATTCCGAGTATCTTGTGTCTACAGTATAGATGTAGTTTGAGAGGTGGTACACCCTACAGGATTCGAACCTGTGACCTTCGGTACCGCAAACCGATGCTCTATCCAGCTGAGCCAAGGGTGCACATGAGATGTGAGAGTGGCATTTTATCCCAAAAGGGCTTAAACCCAAACTATGCACTAGAGATCACCCATCTTCTACAAAGCATTAGCACATGGGCATTCACAAAGTATCATCGATTCACCTATGGGTGAACCTTCGATACTTTGCAAATACCCATGCACTAAGCCTTTGCAGAAT
>CAMZLC010000021.1 GCA_947311605.1 uncultured Sulfurovum sp. | reverse complement strand
TTGAGCAAAATGACAGCCGAGACTCCTCAAGAGATCTCGGCTCTCTTCAGAGTCCACATGATTGGCTCCAATTTTCAATGCCAGTCCATCCCCAAGAGAAACAATACCGGAAAGCAGTCGCCTCTTATGCTCATTTACTACTATATTTTGGATAATAGAACTATCGATTTTAACGGATTCCAGAGGAAGTATTTCCAAATGCTTCAGGCTGACTGATTCTTTTCCAAAATGGTCGATACAGAGTCTCACTCCCATCTTGCTGAGCATATAAAATTCTTCTGATACTGAATCAAAATCCTCTGCCAGAACTATTTCAGGAATATCAATAATGATACTTTTGGGATCGATTTTAAACTCAAGCAGCTTTTTTTCCAGCAACTCCGTAAAGATACCAGATTGCAGATCAGACAGCGCGAGATTAATCGTCATATCCAGATCGATACCTCTCTCTTTTGACCAAAACTTCTTTTGCCCCAATACATTCTCAAGCAAATGCGAGGTGATCTCCGGCATAATGCCATACTCTATCGCTTTGGGCATAAAGTCATCTGCCAACAAAAAACCATATTTTTTATGATTCAATCGCGTGAGTACTTCAACGCCCATGATAGTGTCATCAATCAAGCTGTATATCGGCTGATAGAAAAAGAAGAAATCTTTATTTTTAATCCCGTTCAAAAAATCCTCTTTATCGAGTTTACTGGCGAGATACTTTGCGCTGTTTACATCAGCACTATTTCCCACAAGACTTGCAAGACCATGGCTTACTTTTTCGTTATATTTACTTCTAAGCACACGACAGCTGTCATTCAGTACCTTTTCTACCGATGCCTCCTTCTGTCCAACAAAGTAGAGACTCTGCATGGTTTCTGCTTTGATATTCTCTGAAAGAAAAAAGTTCTGAGCTTTGAGCGCAACGCTGTCCATCTTCCGTCTTATCTCATTTTTATCCGAAATATCTTCAAAAACCATGGCAAAAGCATCACAGTCAAAGCGATACAAAGTTACTTCCGTACCTAGCGTAGACAGTACATCTCGCACAATATCTCGAAGCACTAGATCCATTTTTTCTATGCCGTTAACTGTCTGGAGTATCGTAAAATCCCTGATCCCAAACATAGCAATTGCTGATTCATGCTCTTCCTGCGCTGCTTTTAAAATCACAGTCACAAGATCTGAAGTCAGATGGTAGCGTGTGGGAAGATTGGTCAGAAGGTCTTTGTAAGAACTCATGCTGTCCTTCCTCTCCTGTAGCTTTAATTTGCTGGCTATATCTTGTAAAATAATAATTCTCCATGAGTCATTATGTTCAAACTGCATGTGGAATTTATTGGTATTCATAGAAACCGGTATAGAGGAGTTTCCTACGATAATATAGGCTTGCGGTATATTTCTTCTCTTGTGAACAATATCCATAAACTCATCCTCCTCGGAAGCACCACTGAGCCGTATGCTGACTTGCTCTTTGAGATATTCCATGGTTACATCATTGTCTCCCAGTGCAAAAATTCTTGCAGCCTCTTTATTGGCAAAGATTACCTCTTTCTTGTCCGAAATGATCAGCACACCCTCTTCATAGATGTCCATGGAATCATTGTATACCTTGACCATACGACCGAGTTTCTTAAGCCTCAATCTTTCTTTATAAGAATCATAAAAAATACGAATGATGCTCGCCAGTACCAGCCCAACCGCTACTAAAAATACATCAAAAAGTGTGAACTGCTTTAAAAAGTCCATGTCCCCCCCCCTGCCTAATAGAATATTGCTTCTTCTATGTTAGCCAAAAAATATCAAAAACGAACTGTAAAATGTAAAACTTCCCATATAATCATCTCTAATGTAGGGAAAGTAGGCACAAAATGATACTTTTCACTACATTTCTAGGTACATATCACCTTTTAAACCAAGAGAAGAAAGAGAAAAGAATACTCTTTCTTCTCTTGACTTCATGGGTCGAGAAATAGTCTACTTTGACTTTTAATTTCTCTATGCGCTGCATCAGTCTGTCGGAGGCGTGCCTGATCTGTCGCGCCTCAAAAGAGCTGCTTGTCATCACCAAGTATCCTCTCTATTTCATGCATGGCATCCTGATTTTTAAGCTGGAACTTGATCTCAATTCTTCGCGATGCCTCTTTGTCTTCAACTCCATTGTATTCAATACTGTCCAGATAGGCGCGCCCACTTGCTACCAGATATTTTTTCAGGTGGTATTTTTGTGCGATGGGAAGCGTCAGCAAATAGTGCATCACTGCCAACGCCCGCTCCTGAGAGAGTTTAAGGTTGTACATATAGGTACCGTCGCTGTCTGTATGCCCCTCTATGATGATACGATCCAGATGTGGTCTGATCGCCTCGTTGCTGACCAGGGCACCGATGTACTCCTCAAAAGCGCCCCTGAGTTCTGTCTTGGACTCCTCCTTCAGCTCACTACTGCCCTTATCAAAAAGAATATTGGATGCCAGCCTCAAGGCACCACTCTTTTTGTCGATATTGATTTTGTTGCCCAGTGTTTCTTTCAGCGCTGCGATCACTTTGAGTTTGATACCGGTCAAGGATCTGATCTGTGCCCGCTGACTCTGTAGTCTGGCGACCAGGTCATCATATTTTGTTTTTTTACTGTCTAGTGCATGCAACAGCGTTGCCAGTTTCTCGTCCTTGAGCTTAAGCTCCTGCTCTCTATCCGTCAGACTGTTGGAAAGTACGATCACGCGCCCTACATACTCCTGGAGCTTTTTCTGCTTCTGCTGGAGTGTTGTGTTGGATTCATTCGTCAGGTTTTGGAGCAGGACGATCTTCTTGCTCAGTGTATCCACCTTACTGTTGCGCGCCAAAAGTAGCTGGTTGAGTTTCTCGAGTTCACTCTCCTTGAGCTTAAGTGAATCTTTGGTGAGGGTGATTAGTGCCTGCAGCTGCCCTATCCTCTCCTCCTTAGTGGCACCGAGGGATCTTTGATTCTCCAGTATACTGCTTGTCTGTTTTAGATCCCTCCCCAGTGCGACCACCCTGTCATCGAGCGTTTGCTTGGCTGCTTTGGTTTGCTTGAGAGTGCTCTGCAGTTCTGCAAGAAGCAGATGCAGCTTTCTGACCTCTTCCGCCTGTAGTCTGATCTTCTCCTCCTGTTCGGTGATCACTCTCTTTTTTTGCTCTATGACCTGTTTCTTCTGCGCTATGGTCTGCTCTTTTTGTACGATCAGCGTTTTCTGCTTTTTAACGACTTGGTCTTTTTGTACTATGGCTTTTTGTTGCTGATGGACTTTGATCTTGCTGCTGACCAGCGTATTGTTAATATCCCGAAGCATCGCTTCTCTGTCATTCAGTTTGGCTCTAAGCGTCTTGAGTCTCTTTTCAGTCAGGTCAAGCTTCTCCATCTTGTCCATCAGTGTGACTTCTGTTTCCCCTAGCTTCTCTTTTTGCGTGAAGAGATCCTCCCTCAGGATCATCGACTTGGAGACGATCGCACCGATCAACAGGATAAACACAAAGAGCAGTCCCGCCATCAGGTCCGCATAAGAGATCCAGAAATTACTCTGGTCGTTGTGGCTGCGTCTCTTGAACATCAGGACTCTCTATCTGTATCGGATAGTTTTTTCTGGATACTGAGATTCTGCTCCACGATCATTTCGCCAAACTCCCCCAGTCTATCCACTGCGCCTGCCAGCTCCTGATCGATCTTGGAAAAAGTGTGATCCACACTGCCGTTGAAGCGCTCCAGTCCGTGATTGAGCTGCGCCACGCCCTCTATGAAGTGACCAATATCCCTCTTCACGGTAGCCACCGCCTCTACACTCTCTTTGCGTTCATCGATCTTTTCAATAGTTTTTCGCAGGTCTCTAGAGACTGCCTCCATATGGTTAGTGACTCGTTCAAAACTATTGGTCGTATCATCAATGATCGTTTTGAAATTTCGAATATACTGATGATTGAGATCTTTGATAAAGTCCAGAGAAAAGGTCTCCTGTAGCGTCTGTATAATTTTCTGGTCCTTGAGCTCTGTCTGCATATGCTCATGTTTGATCAGCTCACTTTTTTTCCAAATACGGCTGCTGTAGAGATCTTCCAGACTTAAACTATTCTCCTCGATACGTGCCAGACCCCTGCGTTCGAAAAAAATCCACCACAGGGAGAGAAAAATACCGTAGATCGAGGCATAAAATGCCGTACCTATCCCTGAGAGCAGCAGGGATATCTCACGATCAAGCTGCCCGCTGTCAGAGACGGTAAAATCTGGCATAGAGAGTGCGATCGCAACAAAAGTACCCAAAATACCAAGCATCGGGAAGACAGAGCTGGCCACTTTGGCAAAGTTGTCGTCACGGATCCCCTTGAAGTACTCTTCGATAAAATCTCTCACTGTCAGCGTGGACTTGGTCTTGCCCATAATAGTCAGTGCATTGGCCTTGAGTGCCTCCTGGAGACTGTCTTCCATCAGTGCAAAATTATTAGATATTTTGCAGGCTGCATAACTGGCATTATGTTTGATAAAAAAGAGAAAAATGACAAAAATAAACCCCAGTGTGATCAGCGTGTGCATCCCAACCTTAAACGGGAGATACCCGACATATCCCAGAGACAGCAGGATCACTGCTGCAAAAGGCACAAGAAAGAGTAGAAAAAATATCCCAAAGCATGAACCACCAGACTGATAATTGCGCGTATCCATCATAAACCTTCCAGATCTTCAAATTTCAGTGATTATAGCAAAATACTCATTGGAATTTACACTTTTTGACTATAATAAGAAAAAAGAGCAAGGAAAATGTATGGCACTGGATTTTCTCACCAAAAAAAGCAGAACGAAAAGCGGAAAAACAGAGACACACCTCAGGTGGTGGGTCTCCCTTATTCTCTCTATCGCACTGGCAGTAGGAACATGGAACCCTACCACACATCATTTTATAGGATACATCAGCGGAGGAGATCTACTTTCGGGATTTACCCCCTTCTTTATCCTCATAATGCTGGCACTCTGGATCATGGCGATCAAAGCGATTATGCAGAGCATCAAAATCTATGGTGCACTCATCGCTGTAGCCATTCTCGTTGCTTTTGTCTGGGGACTGGCGCAGTATGACATTATCGACACCTCCAAATGGAGCAATCTAGGCTGGATCGCCACCATTGGTGCCGGGCTGATCATCTGGCTGGGAATGAATGCCTCTATTATGTGGAAGAAGGCCACCGGTGTGTACACGACTGATGCGACCGATGAAGACTAATATTCTTTAGTATGAAAAGACGATATATAGCCGTGCTTGCTGTGATTATTCCCGTTGCTCTCGTGACGGCACTCAAGCTCTACTATCCCCTGTCCTACAAAATACTCAGTGGCTACATGGTTGCCGTAGCCATTGTATTCAAGGCTGCATTGCTTACTTTTTGGACGGCTTCCAAGCTTAAGATCATTGCCTTTCTCAAAGGGCTTACACTTTTCCAGGGCACTGTTTTGTTAGTCAAGCGTTGGTTTCTGGACAATGTATTTGCCAAATGGCTCAAGCGAAATATCACTGATCATATCATGGTAGGCATCAAAGAGCTTGCTGCCTACTACAAGGCACTCAACCTCAAAGCCAAGTTCAAAAATATCTTTCTCCCCCTGATCGTCTCTCTGGTCTCCGCATGGGTACTCTATGCAACCGGTTATCTTAATCACCTGCTGCTTTTCACGGAACTCAAAGTCATTGTCATCGCCCTCTCCAAAACACTTCTCTCCATGGGCACGCAACTCTTTGGCTTCATCATAAACTCCTGGATCACCCCTATTCTGGAGGTCTTCGCATTGAGCTATATCTTCAGCTGGCTTGAGCGTGTCTTGGGTGCAGAAAATCCCCTCATTCGTGTACTCAACTGGATAGGAGAGCAGCTCAATCGCCTGATCTTCTTCTTTGGAGATCTCAACAAAAAGCATATAGACCCCCTACTCAATGCGCATGTCGCCAAGCAGAGCCAAGGGCTCAGCAGCAGGATTTCAGACTATGTCAGACACCGGAAGATCTCTTATGAGTATGAGCAGTTTGAGAAGTTTGAACAGTGCATTCTGCAGGCACATATCAATGCCTACTATCACATCAAAGGGATGGAGAAGATCACGGACAAGCATGCGCTCTACGCCCTGATCAATCAAAAAACGGATGACAATCTCGATATCGTCGCCTTTGTCTCCAGAAACAGCAAAGGAGAACTGCTCCCAGAGGCAGTGGAAGACTCCTTCTATCATGACCTCTTTATCCTGGAGGGCATCGCCAGTTCACACAGGCACGGTGTCAGACAGGAGCAGGATACCGATCCGGATCATAGTGACTTTTGGGTGCTCAACACCAGCAGCTATCCTGCCCTGCTCGCCTCCCATTCAGGACAGGTACCCGTCGCCGACATACCGCCCCACTCCATTCAGTTGATCAAGACACAGCACCCACAGGACTACAGCGACGGCGATATCTATTTCGAGCACAACGGGCGCACCGAAGCAGCCATTCCCGTCGCACCGCACCATTGAGGCAAATTTTCAGCTATGGGCTGCCTGAGATATTTCGTGACACCGTAGTGCCATTACAGCATAATAGGAGAACACTTCTTTATGCGATATGACTTCAGCACTTTGGTTCTCAGAAGTTTTCCCTGCTGGTCATAGTAGTCAAAGTACTCTCTATAATGGCACCCTAAGCCCTTTGCCTTGAAGCGTACCCTGTAACCTCTGGCTGTTTTTTTATAACTATGTATCCCGATCGCATATTGATCCGTTGCCATGATCCAGACCCTGAGTTCTGCTTCCGTATCGATGCGACCGAACATATCGCGTATGTCCTGGATTTCCGTAATGGCTTTAAATCGCCTATCTCCCTCTTCAAGGAAACGCATACTTGCAAAGACATAGATACTGGACGGATGCATCTGTTTCTTCCAGAAATAATCTGGTTTCGAGATAGCTTTGGCGAGCCACGCTTGTCTCCTGTAGATAAATTTATCCGTTTGTCCCACTTTTAAGCTTGTATAAAAAGTGACTCTCTCGGGCAAAGTAAAATGCTTTCCATCTGATTCATTGGTATGAAAACTTACAATATCCATATAGATAATCGACCAATTAAAATGAAAATCTTTTAGAGTATACGATTTTACTTGCCTGAATTTCTTTTCACCTTTGTCAAGTTTGGCTTCTTTTGCTTGTAGTGAAAATCCCAAGAACAATACTATCCCAATAATCAAGAGCATTGCTCTTTGAAGTTTTTTCATCACTTGTGTTTCCTTTTAAATATTCTTCTACAACATTCCAGCACTGCGGCACCGTCCTCTTTTGGATTCACAACTCAACTACTTTCATCTTTAAGCCGTATTCTTTCTGCCTAGAACTGTTTTATCTTATTTTTCATTTCGTTAAATTATAATGTAAATACAGTAACTTCCCATTCTGCATTGGCATTTCCAGCTTTATACGTTTTGCATCAGAAGAGCGTAACGTCATCCCTCTTCCTGCAGATATTTTGCAACTGTTTCCCGATACCGTTTTACATTCAAAAGTCTGTTTTCTCACTTTTCCTTTTCGGTTTTCCCCTACCAAAGTTACTTTTTTGCCTTTTGCAACGCTAACTGCTCTTATGTCTTTACTCATATTTTTCAACAAGTACACCATCTGCTCATCTGCTTTTCCATTGGCTTTCAATGTTGACTTCATATCAAACCCAAATGTACCTGTAGGCAGGTCTGCCATGAGTGCTGACCCTATTCCCATTATTACTACTGTCGTTAAAACTGCTTTTTTCATTTTTTCTTCCCTCTTCTTAGTTTTCTGGCATGCATTGTCTCATCTCTTGCATACTATTGGCATTTTTAGCACACTCCATTCTCTTAAGTGCCTGATCAATGAAACCAAGTGTCTCTTTTTTTGTTTTGCTATCCCACTTTTGCAATTTGTCTTCCGGGTCACTTGGCTCCGCTCTCATGGTATCCATTTTCTCTTCACAGGCATTTGCCTCTTTCAGGGTATCTGCTTTTTCCAAACAAACTTTGGCGAACTCCAGCGCTTTTGACTCGGCCAACATTTTCCTTTTCATGCGCGGGAACATGGCGTTCATCATGCTGTTTTCCATCTTTTTCTCCTGGGCTTTTGTTAGTGTCTCTCCTTTCTTCACTCCAGTACTTTGCATTGCGGTAGCCATTGCTGCACCCAATGCAGCCATATCTCCTGCATTTTTTTCTGCTTTCACTTCAGATCGTTCATCCATGGTATCCAGTTTGCTTCTCTCCAGCTTATTCCCCTGCACATCATAAATAGGAAAATCAGGCAATTTGAAGCTATTGGGGTTCAGTGTCGGACTGAAGTCTATCTGTGTGGCTACCTCGGAGTTTTTTATTCCCATAATATCGGAGACGATTCTCAGCACCACGCCTTTATAGATGCACTGCTGCACCCCCATGAGATCCCATACTTCACAGGTATAGCCCAGTACTTTGTCCTTGCCAATCATCTTGCCACCCATTTTTTGCATCATTGCTTTGCCGTTCTTTGCCCTATTTTTAGCGCCGCCAAACAGTGCGGCAGCAGCCATGCCGGCATTTTTCATCCGGATGATTCTCTTGTGCTTGAAGTCCACACGATAGAGGGTGCCTCCGTTCATGTAGGTCATGGTATGCACTTTCTTCACGTTGCTCTTGCCGTTGGTGGTCGTCTGTGTGACTTTGGCAACCTCTGTGATCTCCTTGGTACCGTAATGATCGAAGATCACCCGTTTTTTGCCTTTGATCTTGGTCTTGACCATGCCCATGATGTCGCCACCGCCTCGTATCTCATAGCGTATCTTGGCATGCTGGATACCGTAGCGTTTTGTCGTATCGCTGCCTGCTGTAGCCATACCGCCTGTTGCGAGCACCAAAAGTGCCACTATTGTTTTTGGATTCATCTGTTTTTCCTTTTTATTTGAACTCAAACTAGTGCATAGTTTGGGTTGAATTACTGAATATGGAGAGCTCTGTCCTGCATCTGGATTCGGCTGGGACTAAAGTCTCCACTTTCAGTGAAGTATCCATACTACTTCGTAAACATCTCCAGGTCTCTGTCTGCCTCGTCAAACGCCTTGTCCGCATTTTCTTTTTGTGCTTTCTGATCGACCTGTTTAATCTTGGGCTTTTTGGTCTCTTTTGAGGCAGCAGATGTATTGCCGAGCAATCCACCCAGTGCATTGAGCAGCGCGCCTACTTTTTGGATATCCTCTTTGTGTGCACGCGTGGCCTTGTTCGCCTCCTCGAGGATCACGCCTGCAGCCTGATCCAGCTGCTGCAGCTGCTCTTCTTGGGGCTTGGGGTTGGCTGGTTTAAGCGTCTGCGTGTCCGCTTGTATCTCTGCTTCGTGATTGAGATTGGTCAGGTCCAGTACCATGCTTTTGCTACTGGAACCTACGGTGAACTTGGCCTTTTTGACACTGCCGTCTATGGTGGCTTCCAGGGTATAATCCTCGGCATCAAGCGTCAGCTGCAGTGGCTTGGTGCAAGGCTGCCTGGCATCAAACACCAAACGCCCATTCGTCGCATAGACTTCGTAGTCCACCGCAGAGGCAGTATTTTTGCATTGAGGCAGTATTTTGAACCGCTCAAAGACCACATGCACTTTTGCAGCTTCACCTGCCTTGATCTCAAAGGCTGCTTTTTTCTTAAAGGCATTGTAGCTGCATTTAAGCGTATATTTTCCTACAGGCAGTTGTTTCGTTCCGGCTTTTTTCTTTCTTGGGCCGATATACCAGCTATCGCTCTGGTCGCTGTTGTAGGCACGACAATTTGCATTAATCCACTTGCCGCCCTCTGTTTCTGAGGCGGTGACTTCGATGGTGCCTTCATTTCCAAGCACCAGGTGTACTTTGCTTATTCTCTTGGTGTTGGTGATGAACTTTTTGCTTTTGCTGAGCATACCGTGGTGCATCTTGATCTGATAGTTCCCAGATGGCACCGTGAATATTCTTGGCTTGTCCGTGTAGGTTGTGTAGGTGTCGGTCAGTTTTTTCCCGCTTGCACTGTAGATCTCAAAATCTGCTTTGATGAGTGGACCCCCCTTGGTGCTGCTGGCACTAATCTCCAGATTGTTTTTGGGTTTCCTGATCACAGGTTTGGGCTTGGGTTTTGCCACTTTTTTGGCGATGACTTTGATCGCTTTGTTGAGTGCGGAGGCATTTTTCGCCGAGAAATACTCTCCGCCTGTGGCTTTGGCGACACAGGCAAGCTGCCGGTCTGTCGCAGTATCAACATTGAAGCCTACGACATGTGCGACGAAATTGATCCCTTCTGCCTTGAGCTG
Organism: uncultured Sulfurovum sp.; assembly: GCA_947311605.1. Taxonomy (GTDB): domain Bacteria; phylum Campylobacterota; class Campylobacteria; order Campylobacterales; family Sulfurovaceae; genus JAAXPZ01. The sequence goes on along the minus strand of CAMZLC010000021.1, from coordinate 5,454 downwards.
CCTGGCGGTAGCACAGGGGTCTGCATCACAGCTCTCACGCCCATCCGAGATGAGGATGATCGTAGTCTACCCCTCATACTGGCGGAAGGTATTGGCCACCTGACGCAGTGATTTGGCGATAGGGGTCATCCCTTTGGGCATGATCCCATAGACGGTATCGATCATCTGCTTTTTGCGCACCCTGCCGATAGGGATCACGGTCTCGATATCATTGCAGTCTCCCTTGACCCTGTGTCCGTAGACCGTGAGCCCCAGCTCGACCTTTGGGTTCCATTTTTGCACCACTGATTTGAGTGCATCACGGGCAATGACGATCTTGTTGACCCCGTCGATCTGCCCCCACATACTGCCCGATGCATCAAAAATGATCATCGCCTTGGGAGCAGTATTCGCACTCACGCCTCCGGTCAACACACCCAACAAAACTACAACACCCAGCAAAAACCTCTTCATGTACTTCTCCTGTTCATAATTATGCAGTAGTGTATCTAAAATTTGTGGCAAAAGTGTGGCAAAACTAGATACTCTACTAATAATGACATTTTGGACGGTTCCAAAGTGCACCTGCTCTCTTTGCAGCTTTGACTTTTTGATGAGTCTGACTGTAGTTCAAAATGCTGTTTTTAGGCATTTTTCTCAATCTTGCTTTGATGTTCAGGCACAACTCTCTACTTACAACACCACACTTTCTTTTTGAATATCTATTGAAAGATTCATTCCCCTCTTTTATCCAGATTGTTCCATCTTTTTTCTCTCCATATATTGTGCAACACTCAATGATGACCTTACTCCAATGTACTTTGCTAATTCTTTTGAGTTTTAAAGGCTTCATAAATTCTGAAAACCTCCAAAGTGTGCCATCCGCTTGTAACCCTATATCATAACTGCAGCATCCATTCCCCTCATGCACTACGGCAAAATCAACCCATTTTTTGGAACTGCTTAACTTTTTAGGTTTAACACCTAAGCGCTCTCCCCATCCCCAGAGTGTGCCGTTTCGTTTGATGGCATACACACGATACCCACCGTTAATGATTTTAGCCCCTTGAAAACCAGAGCCTATTATTTTAGGCTTGAGAAAGTAGGTGCATTTTTCTTTTGGATAAGAAGTTTTTCCTGTTTTAATATCGTAGTTAATGGGTGTTATTTGCCCCCAAGTACATCCACCGACCTTACCAAATTGCCAGAGCGTGCCGTCCATCTTGAGAGCACCATCGCCCCGGCAGGTCTCCCAGGAGCTGATCCAATCGGTGGCTAGAGTGATCTCTTGCTTGGGCTGTTCACTATGGGCATATGCCCAAATCGACAATATGCAGATCCATGCCAGTTTTTTCATCGCATTTTTCCTTGATGCTCTCGCATAGAAGCTAAAACCTACTACACTTTTTTTTCACTCTTGAAACTCTTTTCACTCACCTGCTTGTCTAAAAGTATATTTCCTCTGTTATCCATAATTTTCTGTCTGACAAACAGTGTGCACGCAGGCTCACCACACCCATCACAATCAGAAGAGTAAACATTATTGATACGCATATTATAGATATTTCCCATTTTCTTGTAGCGTATCTTTCCGTAGTTGTGATCCAAAAATAGCATACTTAGCTCCGCAGGTGTATCGACGGTACCAAGAAACACAAGAAGATCCTTGCGTGAGTTAATGGTTTGCACCCTTGAATGGCTATCAAGATAATGCAGATTGTAAAAACCGGCAAAAGTACCATCATTCAAAGATCGTTTCCAAAATGAACTCTTAGGCTTTTTTGCCTTGGCAGAACGGATCCTCTTTTTCTCTTTGTTTGAGAGTTTTTTATAGGCTGCCATATCAAACGACCATCCGGTAACATATTTTCCGTCTCGGTCATACTGCTTGATATCAAAATACTTGACAGGCTTTGCCAAGTGGACATCACGCAACATTGCCTTTTGCAAAGAGATTACACCTCTGCCCTCGTGTGCTTTTAGTGGCTTGTAGCTGATGGATTGCGCACTAGCGCATTGTGTGCTGACACCCAACACAAGTCCCACGAGCGCTATCCATTGAAGCAGATATTTCACTTCTCTTCTCATCAATACGCCTCCCCGTTAAATGTCACATCAGACAATCTGCCTTTTTTGCCCGAGTTGTCCAGCTCCAGATATCGCATATTGACCCAGCCCATCACCGCCAAACGCAACGGTGCCGCCTCCGGACCCCTGCTGACATAGCGTGCAGCATACGCCACATAACACCAGCGGCTCTGGTTGATGCGCTGGCACTTCCTGGCGATGATGCCGATGTCGTTATGCCGTAGTGTACCTGTCTTGTTGTCAGCCTCTACCCAGGGGTCCTGGCGTACACTCAGCGTATCACCCGCTGCGACACCACGGACACGGAAGATATTGTGATTGGAGCGGTAGGCAAAGGCATCGCTGTAGAGTATATTGTCCGCCTGCTTGAGATAGCGTCGGTTGACCCATCCTTCGTGCTGCCCCAACTCCCTCTCAAAAAAGAGATAGTCATCAGTCAAAAAGTCAATCTGGCACCAGGTGCTCCGCCCATGCTTTTCGCATCTGCCTACGGTGATACCCGTATCATAGGGCATCAGCTCAGCGACCTTGCCTGATCGTGACGAGGGCGACGCCCGCACCGCCAGCGTATCCCCACGCTCCACACCGGCGACCCGAAAGTACATCGGCTCGGCCTGCAACAGCATACAGCTGGAAAAGAAGAGGATGAGTGTTTTTGGCATGGTGGTTCCTTTCTTTTATAGCAAAATATCTCTGCTGCCCACATCATACCATACACTTGTGGCAAAACAGTGTCATGGGAGGAAAAGAGTGTAACTTATCTGGAGTGAGGGGGTCAATGCCATTAAGTTAAGCACTTGCATATCCTCTCAACTTAATGACAGGAGAAAATAGCCTTGGTCGCTTTAGTTCGGAGGCTGAAGTCCCCGCCCCTTTTTGAGGGGTGGGATTAGCCCTTGGGAAGAAAGGGATTAAAGTTGGATATCTAAGGCTCTACTAAGGTTATCGTGCTGTTTCCATCATAGAGATACAGCCCAGTTCCGAGATCGATACCTCCCTTGTGTATACCATAGAGTAATTGGTCTGCAAAGATATCACGAGGAGACATAAGCCTCTCATCTGCAAGAAGATTGACGACCACCTCTGTGCCAGCCTCGGTGCCATCGCTTTTCCAAATTTGATTATAATGATGGGTTGATGGATCCACCATAAATATGATCAATGATGTCTTCATGGGAAGGAAAAAGCCAATCGTTGGATCCCCCGGATTGATGTAGATATCTTTGACCATCTCGGTGTGGGCTTCTGTGCCATCACTTTTCCAGAGCTCGCTACCATGTGTGCCATCATTGGCAGTGAAATAAAGTATGCCGTTAGTGCTGGTGAGATTGTCGGGGGAAGAACCAGAATTGCCACCCCAAATGTCTTTGACCATCACGGTGTTGGCTGTTGTACCGTCACTTTTCCAGAGTTCTCTGCCATTGGTGCCGTCGTCTGCCCTAAAATAGAGCGTGCCATTAACATCAGTAAGATTATCGACGAAAGAGCCACCTGCACCACTTCTGATATCTTTAATCATCACGGTGTTGGCTGTTGTACCGTCACTTTTCCAAAGCTCAGTGCCGTGAGAGCCGTCATTGGCTGTAAAGTAGAGCGTGCCGTTGACATCAGCAAGATTATCGACGAAAGAGCCACCTGCACCACTTCTGATATCTTTAACCATCACAGTGCCAGCCTCTGTGCCGTTGCTTTTCCAGAGTTCTGTGCCATTGGCACCATCATCAGCTGCAAAATAGAGTGTGCCGCCAACATTGACAAAATCTGAAAACCAAAAAATAGAGTCGTGAATGCCACTTTGGATATCTTTGACCAGTACGGTGCCAGCTACTGTGCCATCGCTCTTCCATAGCTCTCTACCGTGTACACTATCATCAGCTGCGAAATAGAGTGTGCCATCGATATTGGCGAGATGGTCAGGTTCGGAACCACTGTTGCCACTTCTTATATCTTTGATCATCACAGTGTTGGCTAGGGCTCCATCACTCTTCCAGAGTTCGGTGCCGCTGGTACCGTCATTGGCTGCAAAATAATATGTACCATTTATTTCGACCATAGAGGAAAAAGCAAGCGATTTATCACCTGTCATATTCGCATTTCTCAACATTACTGTGCCAATCTCAGTGCCGTCACTCTTCCAAAGCTCTACACCATTAGTGCCGTCGTTGGTTGAGAAATAAAGTGCACTATTGATGTTGATGAGACTACCGGGATAAGAGCCGAGACCGCCGCTTCGGATATCTTTGACCATCTCGGTGTGGGCTTCTGTGCCATCACTTTTCCAGAGTTCAAAGCCGTTGGTGCCATCATTGGCCGCAAAATAAAGCGTGCCGTTGACATTGGTGAGATTACGGGGTGCGGAGCTTCTGTTGCCGCCTTGAATATCTTTGACCATTACGGTGTTGGCTGTTGTGCCATCACTTTTCCAAAGTTCTTTACCATGAACACCATCATCGGCTTCAAAATAAAGTATACCATTGACATCGGTGAAATCGGCAGAATAAGAGCCAAAACTACCGCTTCGGACATTTTTGACCATCACGGTGTTGACTGTTGTGCCATCGCTTTTCCAGAGCTCAATGCCATTGGTACCGTCATTAGCCGTAAAATAGAGTGTATTGCTGACATTGGTCAGTTGACTAGGATAAGAGCCACTTGCGCCGCTCAAGATATCTTTGATCATCACAGTGTTGGCTGTTGTGCCATCGCTTTTCCAGAGCTCTTCTCCGTTAGCACCATCATTGGCGGTAAAATAGAGTGTGTTATTGACATTGGTAAGGTTTCTCAAATTGGAGCCGAGATTACCACTTCGTATATCCTTAACCATCACGGTGTTGACTGTTGTGCCATCGCTTTTCCAGAGCTCAGTACCATTAATACTATCTTTGGCTGCAAAATAGAGTGTGTTGTTGATATTGGTGAGATAGCGAATATTGGAACTGACATTACCAGAAACAATATCCTTTACTATCATAGTGCCACCTCCTGTACCGTCACTTTTCCAGAGCTCTCTACCATGGGTACTATCATACGCACTAAAATAGAGCATGCCGTTGACATTGGTGAGATAGTCGGGAACGGAAGAGCCATCCCCGCTTCGGATATCTTTGACTAACACAGTGCCGTCTGGGGTACCGTCACTTTTCCAGAGTTCTGTGCCGTTGATGCCATCATTGGCTCTAAAGTAGAGCGTGCCGTTGACATTGGTGAGTTGATCGAGATCAGAGCCGCTGCTACCACTTCGGATATCTTTGACTAACACAGTGCCGTCTGGGGTACCGTCACTTTTCCAGAGTTCATTGCCATGGATACCATCATTAGCCGCATAATAGAGCGTGCCGTCGACATCGATTGCCGCATAGGGTTCCGCACCATTATTCCTCGGCGCAT
>CAMZLC010000020.1 GCA_947311605.1 uncultured Sulfurovum sp. | reverse complement strand
TTTGGGCAAAAGGGCATTCTCGGACAGGCTCCTAGATTCTGATGGGTGACTGGTGTGGTAAGAGATTACCGACACGAATACTCTGAAATAGCGGGTGCGGAAGAAAAAAATCCTTGCGAAGGTCGAGTTATCAGCTGGAAATTAATAAATTCCTTGAAAGGGAAATGATCATTTTTTCCCTAATGGGGAGTTATATACCTTGACAAGGTGCCTTTTAATGGGTGACCCCATTTAGCAACATTTAGCATTTAATTTGGCTCTGACCCCTTTTATTGGGTGTCCGGATTCAGTGGAATACGCAGTTTGAGTGCACGGGGTTATTGAGAAGTTACAAACCTATGCCTTATCAGGTTCTTATGTAATGTTTAATTCCACTCTGACCCCTTTTATTATTTCTTATCTATCGGGGAGCTTGAAAACGAGTCAATCAAAAACTATTGTGGTCTGACCCCTATTTTCAGGGGGTGTCCCCGATTTTCTATTGACAAAAAAGGTCAGCTCCTTTGTCAAAATTTGTCAGTCAACCCCTGTTTAGAGCCTGACTTGGTAATAAAATTCCATTTCGCAATGCTGAAAAATAATTTTGTCACAAAAATAGTGTTGCTATACCAGTAGGATGGATGTGTGTAGTAAAGAAAAACACAGACTCTCAAAACAACTGGCACAGCGAATGCTACAAGAGAAAATGTTGGTACACGAATCTGCATGGCGCAGGAAGAATTAATTTAATTTTCCATAGGAGAAAAAAAATGAAAAAGATGTTGAAAGGACAAAAAGGTTTTACCCTCATCGAGTTGATGATTGTTGTGGCAATTATCGGTATTCTGGCAGCTATTGCCATTCCTAATTTTGTGAATTATCAAAGAAAAGCTAAAACTGCTGAGGCGAAAACAAATCTTGGTGCGGTTAAAACATCATTAGAGTCATATCGTGCAGAAAACGACTTTTATCTGTCTCTCACAACAGCACCTGTTAATATAGCTGGTACTGGCAAACAAGCCTGGGTAACCAATGCAAACTTTACTGCAGTCGGCTTTGCACCTGCAGGTAATGTTTATTACTCATATGGTGCAAATGCAAAAGCTCAAGCTGCTGCCGTTGTGCCCATGTATGTGGCTTTTGCACAGGGTGATATTGACGCTAACGGCACTAATGCAGCCGCAGCAGCACCGGCTTATGCAGGTGCCGTCATGGGTCCTGCGGTTACAATAGCAGCTGAAAGGGCTACTATTGTAGGCGCAGTGAATGGTGCAGATGCAGTTTTCACCCAGGCGAGTGATGGCTCTCTTGTTGATGGGCATCCCGGTATCTGGTAGGATATTCCTTTCGTAACAATTATTTTTGGATAAAAATGTTAAACTGGGTGGTTTGCTCAGTTTAACATTTTTTTTAGGTTGAATGTAGGGTGAGTTTTGCCAAACAATGTTCTTAGTCTCGTGTTACTGTCCTGCATTACACTATGTATTTTCTGTGTTTGGATATATTCGAATAGATGGGTAAAGAGATAATTAAATCACTCGCATTTTATCTTTTATTTCTTGGTGTAATGTGGTCAGTTTTTCTTCTGTCTCATCAGCAGAAAACGCATCCCCTCTCCCAGTATGATAAAAGTGATGAACTCGGTTATCTGCCTTCCGGGAAAGTTCTCAAAAGCCTTGCACTTACTTATGATGAAATTGTAGCTGATGTTCTTTGGATTAAAACCATAGCTTATATTGGTAAGAGTGACAAAAAGGCAAGTCAATCGTCCCACCTCTATCAATTATTAGACACTATTACTACGCTTGATCCTTTTTATGTGGATCCCTACGAGTCAGGAGGCGTATTATTAAGTGCGGAGTTCAAACAAATAGATAAGAGTTTTTCCATTCTTAAAAAAGGCATGGAAAATGTCCCAAAACACCATAAACGATACTGGTACCTCCCCTTTTTCACCGCTTTCAATTACATGTACTACAAAGGTGATTACCAGACAGCAGCAAAATACCTGGAAGTTGCCGCTTCCTTCCCGCAAAGCCCATCATACCTTCCTTTGCTTGTAGCCAGACTCTACGCCAATACCGATGACCCGGCGGTTGCCATCCCTTTTTTACAGGAGATGCTCCAAAACGCTTCAACGCCAAAGATGAAGGAGGAGATTGAGAGTCGCATTAAAGAGATTCTGGTTAAAAGTCATATTAAATATCTCAATATGGCAATGGACCAGTACAAAGAAAATGCTGGTCACTACCCTGAAAATCTATTCCAATTAGTTAAAAAGGGCTTGATAACTGAAATCCCCCGGGAGCCATTTGGAGGGAAGTACTTTATTTCAGCCAAAGATCATTCCATACAAACAACATCTGATGTGGATGATATGAAATTACATATTCAACCGAAAACTTCACAGCCCTTTATGCTGCAAATGCAAAATAAAAAATAAAACATCAATGACCATGGAAGAGTTATCGGCAATCTGCCTGAAAGATATATGCAAACAATATCGAGTCGGTTTTTGGGGGCGCAAATTTGTTGCCTTGGACAGGCTCAGCCTTGAAGTTAAAAAGGGAGAAGTCCTTGGGTATCTTGGGCCCAACGGTTCCGGCAAAACAACAACTTTCAAAGTGATGCTTGATCTTGTTCGGCCGGACAAGGGACAACTCCTCTATTTTGGCGAGAAGACAAGTATTGATAGCCGTCGAAAAATAGGTTTTTTACCGGAAAATCCTTACTTTTATATGTATCTTACCGCAGCCGAATCCCTTGATTTTTATGGTCGTCTTAAAGGAATGGGCAGACAGGAAAGAAAAACAAGAATTGAAGAACTGCTTGAACTGGTTGGGCTGCAACACGCCAGGGGAAGAACCTTGAGGAAGTTTTCCCGAGGGATGCTACAACGGCTGGGAATTGCCCAGGCTATGATTAACGACCCTGAAATCATGATTTTGGATGAACCAATGTCCGGCCTTGATCCCGTTGGCCGTAAGCGGATGCGGGATATCATTCTTTCCTGCCGAAAGAGAGGAAAGACGATTATATTCTCTTCTCATATCCTTTCCGATGTGGAGGTGCTTTGCGACAGGGCAGCCATAATTAAAAAGGGACGGTTACAAGGTGTTTTTAATGTGGGAGAGATGCTGGATGATAAGGTTGAATCCTGGGAAATCACCTGCACCACTATCCCGGATGACAAGCAAATTGCCAAGTATATTGTTCATCAAAGCAATAACAGAACCCTGTTGAGGGTAGGCGAAGAACAGGAAGCGAAAAGAATCATTTTTACAATTGAGAATAACGGTGGCAGGGTTGTCTCTTTTTCTCCTCACAGAACCAATCTTGAAGAGTATTTCAAAGATAATTCTGATAATTCATAAATAGTACACAACGAACGATATGCAAAAGATTATTGCCATTGCCATTAACACTTTCAGGGAATCTGTACGGGACAAGATTTTTTACAGCCTACTTGCCTTTGCCGTCCTCATGCTGGCCTTTTCGCTGGTGCTTGGTAATCTGACAATCGGGGATGAAATAAAAATTATCAAGGACTTCGGGCTGGGAGCAATATCTCTCTTTGGTGTGCTGATTGCCATATTTGTCGGAATCAGCCTGGTCTACAAGGAAATGGAAAAACGAACCATCTATGTTATTCTCGCCAACCCTATTTCCAGAACTCAATTTATACTTGGTAAATATGCCGGTCTTTCTTTGACCTTAATGGTTGAAGTGGTGGTTATGAGTGGTGGGCTGTTCGCCCTTTGCTATATGAAAGATCAGGTTATCTATTGGGAGCTTTTCAAGGCAATCATCCCAATATGGTTTGAGTTGCAACTTATACTGGCGGCTGCCATATTCTTTTCTACTTTAGTCTCTCCCTTTATAAGCGGGATGTTGACGATGGTTGTTTTTATGATAGGCCATTTGACGAGTGATTTTAGGCAGCTTGTTGTCAATATGGACAACCCCGCCATAAAAAAAATGGCAGATGTTTTGTATTATACTTTTCCTAACCTGGAAAGCTTGAACTACAAGGCCAGAGTAGTACACGGCCTGGCAATCCCCTGGCAGGAGTTTTTTCTTTCTCTTGCCTATGCCACAGCTTATACCGTGATGTTGCTGTTTATGGCAATTTTTGTTTTTAATCGTAAGGATGTTAAATAGAGCTTTCTGAGTAATTATTAACAGCATGAAACAACCTGAAAGGGATCAATAGGGATCAATAGGGGTCAGACCACGATAGGTTATCTAAAGAGTAATAAGGGACAGACCCCGATTATTTCTTACCAATTATATATTGCCTATGTCGTTGTCTTGAACGAAATGGGGGAACGAAATGGGGGACAGACCCCAATTGTTTTACAGAAATGGAGAAAAAAAATAAGTCAGGCTAATCGTGTATTGCTACCTGCTTTGGCAGGTGTTCCAATATTGTTAATTTGTTGACAAGACGACCTTTTTGAATTATGTTTTCAGGTAGAATGTAATTCAATGGAGGTTTCAAATGAGAAGCACAATTACTGAAAGAGGGCAAACTGTTATACCGGCAGCAATAAGGCGTCAATTTAACTTAACCCCTGCTGATCGTTTAGAGTGGATAGTGGAAAGCAATAACTTGCGAGTTGTGCCTGTAAAAAAGAATCCAATTGATGCTTTTCGGGGTGCGGGAGTAGGTGGAGCTGTTGGAAGACTTTTGGCCGATCGGAAAAAAGATCGGGAATCAGAATGAAAAAATATTTACTGGATACTTCTGCGCTGTTGACTTTGCGAGATGATGAAAATGGTGCGGATCTAATTGCTGAGTTGTTGTATAAATCTCAAAGTGGCGAGTGTAAGTGTTTTGTCTGTTTTCTTTCATTGATGGAAATATTATATAGAGTTTGGAAAGATGAAAACGAACTCGCCGGTAGACTGGCGTACGAACAGTGCCAAGCTTTACCTATTGAGTGGATCCATGAGTCCAGGGAACTGCTTGAGGAAGCCGCCAAAATAAAAGCAACAAACAAACTTTCTGTCGTTGATGCTTGGATTGCCGGTAGTGCTTTGCAGGAATGTGCAGTCTTGGTTCATAAGGATCCTGAATTTCTTTCTGTCGAATGTCCCCAAGTAGAACTTCCCTAATAAATGAAATAATTCAGGGAGGAAATGGGGCAGGAAATGGGGGACAGACCCCAATTGTTTCAGGATAAACCGGTGATTTCGTCGTTAGCATAAAATAGAATAATCAAAACAGTGAACTATAGTTGGCAAACTCAAGTATGTTAACTACAGTTAGCACATGATGGAAATCCGAAAAACAGAGATATTTAGCAAATGGCTTGATGGTTTAAGAGACCGACGAGCTAAAGCTCGCATCCAAGCCCGTATTGATAGGGTAGAAATGGGCAATTTCGGTGATGTTGCTCCGGTAGGAGAAGGTGTTAGTGAATTACGCATCTTTTACGGCCCAGGCTACAGAGTGTATTTCACACAGCAAGGCTCTGTTGTAGTCATACTTCTATCCGGCGGTGATAAAAGCACACAAACATCGGATATTGCAAGAGCCAAAGAAATTGCCAAACAGATTGAGGATTGAATTATGACCATTACTACTACTCGTTGGGATTCAGCTGAACATCTCAAAACCGAAGAAGACATCCAGTTGTACTTAGAAGCCTGCCTAGAAGAGGCGGGAGATGATCCAGCATTCATTGTTCATGCTTTAGGAGTTATTGCACGTGCTAAAAATATGAGCAAGCTTGCCAGAGAAACAGGCATTACTCGTGAAGGGCTTTACAAGGCGTTCTCTCCAGAAGGTAATCCCGCATTTTCAACAGTAGCTAAAGTAGCAAAGGCACTGGGATTCAAGCTTACAGTGCAACCAATAGTTTAAACCATAGTGATAAATTCCGGTAAACAATCCGGGGACATTACCTATTCTTACCAGATTATCAGTCATGGGGGCAGGTCTCATGGATTTCCCATAAATGAGTAAATGACGGACAGCCACGATTAAATCCGGGATTTCCAATATCCGGGGTTGCGTCGACCATGAGCGATGGCAGCAACGATTATTTTTTTATCTCTAATAAAATACGGGATGTAATATGGGAATACAGGACAGTTGACTCGACGATATCCACCAGAGGACTCCCGCCAAAGCAGAGGAGCGTCAACGATACGACTAAGCACATGACCAACCTCTTGTCGAAATCGTTGACCTAAGCCTGCTTCTTTCGACTCGTACCAAAGTACAGCTTCAAAGAGTTCCTGCTCCGCCTCATCAAGAAACTCTACAATCATAATTTAAGATGGTGATCTATACTGGCAAAAACATCTGATGCAGGCTTGGATTTCAATTCACCACGATCATAGCGTGCAATACGCTCACGAATCTCTGTATCCCAAGCATGTTCTACGGTTTCTGAGAATTGTGGTTCACTGGCAAGCAAGATCTTATGGGCAAGAGTAAAACGTTGATCTTCCGGAAGGTGGGCCACTTCCTGTAATATCTGATTTATTGAAGTCATATTTTCAGTATAGCAATCGAAAATTTGTTTGTCATCTTTTTTGGAGAAATCCGGGGAAATCCGGGGACACAATACCTATTGTTTGTCTCGTTTAAAACAAGAGCCACTTTTGCAAACATGATTGCCCGGAGAACGAAAGCAGATCAGACCCCTCCCTCACAGATGATGCATTCAGTTTTATTCCTCAAGCTGCTCCAGAGACAAGTTGCATAGCTGCAGCAATTTTTTTAAGTGTTGCTTGCCTTGGATTTGAGTTGTGACGCTCAAGTTTGGCTATGGCAGGTTGCGTGATGTTTGCTTTTTCAGCCAGTTCTTTCTGGGTCATGCCAAGGTGCTCGCGCCAGGCTTTTATCATAGGCGTGTTCTCCAGCACATTGCGTTTGACTATTTCGTATGGGATGGCTGGATAATCCGAGGACATGTTACCATTTATTGAATTTTCCAACACGCAGTATATAGTTCTTCACATACTGGTAAGAATGAAACGAACAATAACAATAACGCGTCCCCGTATCGTAATTCCCTGCTGGTGGCACACGGATAGACAATAATCGACAAACCTACCCGGACATGATACAATCAGCTTAGATTCAGGAACGAAATTTACCTTAATCGGTAAACTCTACAAACTGAAAGATAGTTTAGGTGAGTCCTATGACTGATGCTGCTTTGCGTTACGCTATTTATGAAGACTTGTTTGATCTTCCGGAACATCTGGTTGGAGAAATCCTAAATGGTGTATTGGAAACACATCCAAGACCAGCCCCCAGGCATTCGCGAGCATCTTCTTCGCTGGGCGGTCTCTTTTTTAATCCTTTTGATAATGGCCAAAACGGCCCCGGGGGATGGTGGATCCTTGATGAGCCGGAACTTCACCTTAAAGCCGATATAATGGTGCCCGATCTTGCAGGATGGAGACGGCAAAAAATGCCGACTCTTCCAGAAACTGCATGGTTTGAGTGCGTTCCTGATTGGGTTTGTGAGGTTATTTCACCGTCAACAGGACGGGTTGACCGTGCCGTTAAAATGCCGCTATACGCCCATTATGGGGTGCAATACTTATGGATTGTTGACCCTGACTTAAAAACCCTTGAAACGTATGAATTGCATGAAGAGGAATCTGGCAATAAATGGCTTTTATGCTCTACCTTGAAGGATGACCAAGCCGTTTCGCTTGCACCTTTTGACGCTATTGAATTTGATTTGTCTATTTTATGGGGATAGGATTAATTCGATTAATTCAGGCAGGGTATAATTCGGGCATAATTCGGGGACAGACCCCAATTATCGTCCGTGGATAACGTTAACTAAATAAAAGGGGTCAGAGTGGAATTAAACTTTGCATGAACCTGATAAGGTATAGGTTTGTCCCCATAATCCAGCATACGCTGAATTCCATCAATAATGGTAACGACAAGACAAAAGATGTACTCTCTCAGCAAGCACCTCATACATGATACGATGTTCTCTGTTGATACGCCTTGACCAGCATCCCTGCAGTTCATATTTCAAGGCTTCGGGTTTGCCGGTACCCTTGTAAGGAGTACGCTTGATTTCTTGTATAAGACTATTGATTTTTTTAAGAACCTTTTTATCATATTGTTGCCAGTACAAATAATCCTCCCAACTCTCTTTCCTGCACCTTACCGGCACGGGCGCTTTCTAAAGAGTGCAGTAACCGTTCTCTGTTTTTGGGAGATGAAAGCAAATAATCAGTTTCTTTCATAGCGTTATAACTTTCCAGAGAGATGATAACAACATTCTCCCCATGCTTTCTGTTGATGATAATTTCCTCGCTATCTTGATACACTGTATCAAATAAAGCTTTTAAATTATTTCTGGCTTCAGTAAAATTTACGACCTGCATAATGCCTCCTTTCATGTTCATTATTCTGTACTTATTATAGGGCACAATTTAAACGAAAGCAAGAAGGGAAACAGAGGTCGCCATACCCCCCGGCATCAGGGAATAGGGGTCGAATAGGGGGCAGATCTTCCCTTGCAGAGAATAGGGGTCGAAAATTCGGGGACAGACCACGATTATTTCTTACCAAGTATATATTGCCTATGCCGTTGTCTTGTGCTACAATAGGGAAAATGGAGAACAATGTGTGGGAGGGTTAATGATGCAGACAATGTCCATAAGGGAAATGCGAAATCAACTTGGCAGGTTAGATCAGTTGGTAGCTCAGGAACAGGAAATTATCGTAACCCGGCACAACAAACCTTTAGCCCGGATTCTTCCTGTCAGGGGAAAGAGGAAAAGACCGGACCATAAGGCACTGCGAGACAGCTTGCCCCGCCAGGAGATAGCCAGCGAAGTATTGCAACGCATGGACAGGGAAGAACGATAGTGGAGATGGCATATATTGACACCAGTGCTCTGGCTAAATGGTATCTGCCCGAAGCAGGTTCAGAAGCCTTCGCTGAATGGATGGGACAATGGGAAGACACCTGTATTTCCAGTTTGACCATAACCGAGTTTCGTTGTCTTCTGGCCAGACGACAACGAATGCAACTATTGAGTGTGCTGGATGTGCAACTATTATTTGCAAAATTCAAACAGGATGTGGAAGATGCTCATTTAATTAATTATCCTGTTGAAAACAGACACATATTAAACGCATTGCTGATGATTGAAAGTTTGCCGTCTGTACCTTTAAGAACTCTGGATGCACTTCATCTGACGATAGCCAGAGATATTTCTGTAAAAACCATTGCTACAGCAGATAAGATTATGAAACAGGCTGCTCAGTTACTTGATTTTGAAGTTGTTCTATTTGGAGTTTAGAACAACAGGTAATTGGAGGAAATCCGGGGACACGTTACCTATGTTAGCACAGTTAGGTTGCTCATTCGAGCCAGGCAAATCGGACAGGTAACTTCATTGTAGGACATTCTTGATCAATTGAGAGATGAAGCTCAATTTCGAATCAGTGATACCTTGTATAAATTGGCTCTGGAGGCTGTTGGTGAGATTGTATAGAGGAGGATGGATATCCCCTCTTCCCTTCGATTCAAAGAAATTAAGGAGCAAACCGAATCCCTCAACCGTGTAAATGGGGTCACCAGGCCCTTCTCTGTTGATGGTGCTGGCTTTAAGCTTTTTCTGGTTCAGTATGGCCAGTAATTCCTTCGTTGCCCTTACCTTTTCGCTTCTCTCGTATATGGTTGGCCAGAATGTGGAAACCTTGCGTTATGTAATAGAACGAAACTCCAAGGCCGGTTTTCTGGCAGGGCAGGAGAGTTTGATTAAAATTGTTTCCTGGCTCTTTCCTAACCTTTCTCTTTTTGATAAAAAGCATGTTGCCGCTTACGGGCTTGATTTTCCTCTAAGTGAGTTTGCTCTGATTAGCGGCTATGGGCTGGTATATACCTTTACGCTTCTCTGGCTGGCAGTATTTTTCTATCAAAGAAAGGAGCTGGCTAAATGATAAGTCTCATGGGTAAAGGCAGAGGAAGAATCATTGCAATAACTGGATTCCTGCTGCTATACATTTCTTTTCTGTTTGTAATTGAAAGCAGAAGGAGTGAGTATAATTCAAGTGGCAGAGACCATGGACTCTGCGATCTGCCGCCAGTGTTGCTCTCTGCCGTGGCCGGAGAATTCAAGGGGATGCTGGCAAGCTATATTATCCTTGATGCCGGTTCTCGGGTAGGTACACAGATCGATCGGGCACCTGACGGTTCCAACATGGTGGTTTCCCGCCCATATATCTGCGACCCCCTGTACAAGATGATAAAGGCCAGCCAGTATCTTGACTCGGCCTTCGCTCAGACCTATAATTTTTCGCATGGCTGGCTGCCCTGGCTACCCTGCAAGATGGTAGAAGAAGACACAAAAATACTGCAGACAGCACAGGCGAACAGACCCTGGGATCTGTTTCCCACCCAGTACATGGCCTTCAACAGCTACTACTTTTTGAATGATTATAAAAGGGCCGGGGAAATACTACTGGAAGAAGCTGCCAACCGTAAAAATGCCCCATCTTACCTGAGCATTATCGGCTCAAGGCTAAGCAAGAAAGGGGGAAATACCGCAGCGGCTCTTGTTTTTTTGAAATCCATTGTAGCCCATAAAGCCCCGGAGTAACCGGGATATCAGGATTTGCAGGACAGGATTACCGCCCTTAAGGGGGTGCTGATATTGGAAGACGCGGTAAAAAAATATTATAAAAAGTTTGCATCATACCCTGAATCACAAAGCCTTCTTGTGGAAAAAGGGGTTCTGCCAGCCATTCCGGAGAATCCCTATAAGCTGGACTACTGCATCAACCAACAGGGGCGGGTATTTTTTGACCGTCCCTATTGCCGGGATAAATAAGAAATAAATCCGGGGACACGTTACCCATTCATTTATAAAAGAACCAAAAGGGACAGGCGAAACACATCTCTTGACAACAAAACCAGACCAGGCTAGACTAACACAATATAAACAACTTATGTTCTTCCTTCTTTCTTGGAGTTGATGATGCAGATAACCAATATTTCAGAAGCAAAGGCCAGCTTATCTCATCTAATCAAAATGGTTCAGAAAACAAATGAACCTGTTATAATTGGCAAAGCAGGCGTACCTGTTGCTATTCTCTCAGCTTTTCATGAAAATACACAGCCTCGTCAACTTGGTGGAAGCTGGGAAGGTAAAGTGAAGATTTCTCAAGATTTCGACGAAACCGACAAAGAGATTGCTGACGACTTCTATAATTCTATAGTTTTTCCGGATAAAACATGAATATTCTCCTTGACACTCACGTCTTAATATGGAGTCTGGAGAACAATCTGACCTTATCGAATATTGCCAGAGATACGATCATTGATGGCAATAATATAGTGTTTGTCAGCTCAGCCTCAGTCTGGGAAATTGCCATAAAAAAGAGTATTGGCAAACTTGACGTTCCAGACAACCTTATTGAAGAAATTGAACTGCACCGCTTCACCCCTCTTCCAATAAGCTACGATCATGCACAACTTGTCGCAAACCTGCCACATCTCCACAAAGACCCATTTGACCGGATACTGATTGCCCAAGCTTTACTTGAGAGACTCACCCTTATCACAAGAGATGAATTGATAATGGAATACGAGGTAAAAACAATCAGAGCATGACGGGATAAATTCCGGGGACACAATACCATTTTTATTGCTGTATCAGAGGAATAGAAGAATAGGGGTCAGTCAATAGGGGTCTGAGCAATAGGGGTCAGATCTTCCCTTGAAAGTTTTGTTCTGTAACAAAAGGGACATTATGGTATGAGTTAAGTTATTTAATTTTACTCACACCCCTTTTATTTCCTCAGAAAGATTGGCCACCCGCAGCAACATAGAAATACCCATCCATTGACACATCCTATAGAAATGGGGGACAGGCGAACTATGCTTTTAATGATAGTCTGGAATCCGGGGACACGTTACCCATTCCTTAGTTTCTGAGTTTTTGAACATTGCACTCACAAAGCTTGGCCAGCCCACAACAACATAAAAACACCCCGCCATTGACACATTCCCGTCTCACCGCAGAGCGGTAGTACCAGGGCAAAGACTACTTTAAGAAATAGCAAAGGGTTTAGTTTAGGCTTGGCAAGCGACTGTTTTCTCGAGTGAAATCGGGGACAGAACCCAATTATCTTGCTATTTACCGCTATTGACTTTATTCTTTATTCCATGAGACAAATGGGGTCAAGTAAATTGAAAAGCAGCCTGTCCCCTTTCCCCTCCCCAACGAAAACAAAATATCGGTGCAATATATGCGTGCTTTAAAGCTAGAAGACCTGCCCCATTACAAGTGGAGCGACTATCGAAACTGGGAAGGATCATGGGAATTAATTGAAGGTGTGCCCTATGCGATGAGCCCTGCTCCGAGTATAGAGCATCAGACTATAAGTCAAAATATTGCCTTTCAATTAAGTGATGCATTGAAGAACTGTAAACGCTGCAAGGCATTATTACCCGTTGATTGGAAAATCAATGACGAAACGGTCGTGCAGCCAGATAATCTAGTGGTTTGTGGTGAAGCTGAAGGTCAGTATTTAAAGAAGACACCAGCCATAATCTTTGAAATATTATCCCCCTCAACCGCAAAAAAAGACACGGGAATAAAATTCGATTTATACCAGCAGGAAGGTGTAGCCTACTATGTGATTGTAAACCCTGTTGATTCAATCGCAAAAATTTACCAATTAACTCAGGATGGACGCTTGATTAAAAAGAAAGATGCCCAAAATGATCACTTTCAATTTGAGATTGAAGATTGCCAGTTGAATTTTGATTTTTCAAAAATATGGAATGAAAAGAAATAAAGAGAAACTTACGAGAGGACAGCGTAGTTTTCCGAAGTTCAGTCTTGCAGGCAAACTCTATAGTAGCCCAAGATTGATTACTGTAAATTCCACAAGGCCCATATGCAGACTGTTATGTGTAGTAGGAGTTCAGCATAGATAAACCAAAATAACACCATATTATCCCAAGGCAGGGTTTCAGGCGGTTAATGAACTGAAAATTTCGAAAAGCGATACGGTACTTAGTGTTCCTGTTGGAACGGGGCAAAATTTAAAATATTTACAATTTAATTTAAGTAATACAGGGTCAATTGTTGGTGTAGATATATTTCGTGAATGCCTGCAAGAACCAAAGGAAAAGCGAAAAAGAGGAACAATTAAATTATTGCATAAGAACGCATTAGATATTGGTTCAAGCGAGGTGAGTGCATATACAAATGGTGAAGGATGTGACGCAATACTATGCGATTTAGGATTGTCAGGATTTCCAAATTGGCAGTTGCCTTGAGGTTGTCGGGCCGTAACCCGACGTAAAACCTGAGCTGGTTTCGCCAATTAGTACCTGAACCTTACGCCCCCATTCGGACTCAACGTATATCCAGTGCCATTAGCAGTTTTTTACTCTCCTTAAAGTTCAGCTCTTCAACGTGTCCAAGGCATTCCCCCTGGCATTTGGCTCCTACGGCTTTTGCTGACTTCTGCATTCTCACCATTCCAATTACTCAGCATGGCGCCATTTTTCCTCATCTCCTGTCTGCCATCTTTGGAGTCTCATTCCTCGCTGCCCTTAGGCTTCCTTCAAACCCTACCTCGCGTCTACGCCCTCGAAGTCTGCGCTCATCTGCCATCGGCTAGAAATTTATGTTATGTTTTAAATCGTTACATGGTACACTTGCTACCATCATCGCTCATTCAAGCTCACTCCTGCGAATAGCCTTTAGTGACAAGTATTACTTAGGATGGCTGAGACTAACCGTTCGGCGATGAAAATATGAGCAAAGACACCAGAAAACATCTTCAATCGAACCTTGCAGAAACGATGTTAATACACACTACAACCTTGCTGGCCAAATTCAGATCAATCACCAGTACAATCTCAAACCACATCTTGAGGACCTAAGGAGAAGAGAATGAAGATAATCACCATACTTATCATGTTTTCCACACTGATGGTATTCCACGTTAACGCAATAGCAGAGGCACAGGAATCCAAAAGTATGGAAGAGCTGAGTAAGGAAATCGCCAACCCTCTGGCGCAAATATGGAACCTCTCATTTCAATATAACTACACAAAAGTAGGCGGCAATCTGGTTGACGGAAGTGAACATTTGCAAACCGGCCTGTTCCAGCCGGTTTTACCTGTTCCCATTGGAGAGAAGTATACTGCTTTCGCCCGTCCGGTAATTACCTATGTCGAAGGGCCAAGTGAAGTAGGAATTACTGGAGGTACACCTGCAAATCCTATTGGTCATGGAAGAGAACGATCTGGCGAGTTTGGCGATATTATTTTACCAATCGGTGCAGGCGTTGCCAATGCACTTGGCTGGTCGTGGGGCGCTGGAGCCACCTTTATCTTCCCCACCTCAAACAATGCTCTTTTAGGTTCTCACCAGTACCAGGCAGGGCCGACTGCACTGGCATTATGGGCAAACGAGAACTGGATGATAGGCGGACATCTCCAGCACTGGTGGGGATTCGCTGACGATAGCGGTTCTGACAGCAATCCAATTATCAAGGCAGCGCATGATAAAGATTTGAATCATACCAACCTCCAGTATTTTATAATTCGTCATCTCCCAAATTCCTGGCTGCTTCGGGCCAGCCCAAATATCACCGTTGACTGGAAAGCAGACAGTGACAATAAACTGACCCTGCCCATAGCCATCGGTCTTGGCAAGATGCTTAAAATTGGCCCCATGCCGGTAATGCTTATGGCTGAGTACCAGTATTCAGTGATTGCACCTGATGCTATTGGCAACGAATCAACAATAATG
>CAMZLC010000019.1 GCA_947311605.1 uncultured Sulfurovum sp. | reverse complement strand
TACGCATTTGTCTCAGCAGTCCAAAATGATAACATCTACGGCTTCCAACCCCATCCGGAAAAGAGCCATGACGTAGGACTCAAGATCATAGAGAATTTTGTGAAATTGTAAAATCAAAGACGGTACAGACTTTCGTCGTACCAAGCATAGGTGGGGTTACAGTCTTCACCTCCAAAATAAGGAATGTACATGACCATACTACCAGCCATAGACCTCAAAGACGGCAAAGCCGTAAGACTCAGCAAGGGACTCATGGAGTCTGCCAAAATATATAGCGACGAGCCTTGGCAAGTGGCTAAAAAGTTTGAAGAGTTGGGAAGCGAATGGGTGCATCTCGTAGACCTTAACGGTGCCTTTGCGGGAAAACCGGAGAATCTAGAGCAGATTAAAAAGATTCGTGAAAACTGTAGTCTAAAACTTGAACTTGGTGGTGGTATTCGTGATGAAGAGACGATTCAGATGTATGTGGAACTGGGGATTGACAGACTGATCCTTGGGTCTATCGCTGTAAAAGATGCACAGTTTGTCAAAGATATGGCGGCGAAGTACCCTATCGTAGTAGGTATTGATGCGATTGACGGTATGGTGGCCGTAGAGGGCTGGGCAGAGACTTCAGATATGAAAGCGACTGACCTCGCACGTGAATTTGCAGCCTGTGGGGTGCAGGCGATCATCTGTACGGATGTAGGGCGAGATGGTATGATGACAGGGGTGAATATGAACTTCACCAAAGCTATTCAAGAGGCTTCAGGCGTAGAGACCATTGCCAGTGGGGGGCTGAGAGATATGCGGGATATCAACGCTTTGATCGAAGCCGGCATAGACGGAACCATCGTAGGCAAAGCCTTTTATGAAGGCACACTGGATCTCGCAGAGGCATTTGGGAGAGCCCATGCAGTCTAAGTATCAAGAGCTCACCATTACGCTGGAGGATAGATTCGTCGATCTCATCTCAGATTTTGTCGCCAATATCTATGGGGATGGTATCGAGATGGGTGAAGGCAGGATCATTGTCCGCAGTGAACATGATCTTGACTATGTCAAAACCGCCGTAGAGTCTCTCGCGCAAACACTCGGAGAGAGCATCTCTCTCTCCTGCGAGATACAGGAGCGTGACAACAACGACTGGGTACAGCAGTACAAGGATTCCGTACAGTCCATTGAGGCAGGGAGATTTTTCATCCATCCAAGCTGGCAGGAGGCGAAGAAGGACAAGATCAATATACTGATCGATCCTGCACTGGCTTTTGGCTCTGGGCACCACGGTAGCACTTTTGCCTGTCTTGAGGCAATAGGCAGCTATGCGACAGACAAGCATAGACTTCTTGATGTGGGCTGCGGCAGCGGAATTTTGGGTCTGGCAGCCAGAAAGCTCGGTGCCTGTGTGGATCTATGCGACACCGATCCTGTCTCCGTCGAAAGCACCCGTGAGAACTTTCTGCTCAACCATGAAAGCTATGAGACACTCTGGGAAGGTTCTGTTAACAAAACAGATAAAAAATATGATATAGTCATCGCCAATATTATCGCGGATGTCCTCAGGGCTATCGCTTTGCCACTCAAAGAGAAGGTCAAAGAGAACGGCATCCTGATCATCTCAGGTATTCTGGACACCAAGGCCTCTATGGTTTTGGATACCTATAGCGACCTCGTACTATTGGAACGCAAACAAAAAGAGGAGTGGGTAACACTCATTTATAAAAAGGAAATCTATGGCCAAGCAAGCAAATAACCAGGAAAACCAAGCAAACAAAAACAGCAACTTCTTCAATGACAACCCCTTGTTGGCGTTTGCCCTGTTCTCCATTGTTATTATTCTGATCTTTAAGTCATTTGTAGGAGAGAGCGATGGTCTGAACACCATGTTCAACAAACAGAATGCACAAGTGCAGCGCGTCTCCTATTCTGAAGTGAAAACACTCATCAAAGAGGGCAAGATCAGCAGTGTCAAGCTCACTCCCAGAGCGATCGAGGCAGTCAGCGGCAACAATGGTGTCAAGACCCGCTATATCGCAGAAAATATTCCGGCCATAGACAGGGAGCTCATTCCGCAGCTAGAGGCCAAAGGTATCAAATACGAAGGGGTGCTCGGTGGGGGCTTCATGGCAGAACTTCTCAGTACGCTGCTACCTTTTCTAATACTGATCGCCATATGGCTCGTCGTGGTCAAGCGCATGTCCAAGGGCATGGGTGGCGGTATCCTGGGTGTTGGCAAAGCGGACAAAATGATCAATTCCGAAAAGCCCGATACCAAATTTGACGATGTCGCCGGTGTAGATGAGGCCAAAGATGAGGTCATGGAGATCGTGGATTTCCTCAAATACCCGGAGCGCTATATCGAACTGGGTGCCAAGATCCCCAAAGGCGTACTGCTCGTGGGTCCTCCCGGTACCGGCAAAACCCTGCTGGCAAAGGCAGTAGCGGGTGAGGCCTCTGTGCCTTTCTTCTCCGTGAGTGGTTCGGCCTTTATGGAGATGTTCGTGGGTGTGGGTGCGAGCCGTGTGAGAGACCTGTTTGCCCAGGCCAAGAGAGAGGCTCCCTCCATCATCTTCATCGATGAGATCGATGCGATCGGCAAGAGCCGTGCCGCAGCAGGTCAGATGGGTGGTCATGATGAAAAGGAGCAGACACTCAATCAGCTTCTGGCTGAGATGGACGGTTTCGGCACAGACACCCCCGTCATCGTGCTCGCTGCCACCAACCGACCAGAAGTACTCGATGCTGCACTCCTGAGAGCAGGTCGATTCGACAGACAGGTGCTGGTGGACAAGCCCGATCAGGAGGGCAGACTGGCTATCCTCAGAGTACACATCAAGGGAGTCAAGGTCGCCAAGGATGTCAACCTGGAACTCGTCGCCAAGGCCACGGCAGGTCTGGCAGGCGCGGATCTGGCCAATATCATCAATGAGGCCGCACTGCTTGCCGGTCGTGCCAACAAAAAAGAGATTAACCAGAGTGATTTCATGGAGGCGATCGAGCGGGCTTTTGTAGGGCTGGAGAAGAAAAACAGAAAGATCAATGAACTGGAGAAGAAGATCGTCGCCTATCATGAGAGCGGACATGCCCTCATGGCGGAGATCACCAAAGGTGCCACCCGGGTCTCCAAGGTCTCTATTATCCCACGAGGACTGGGGGCACTGGGATATACGCTGCATCTCCCTGATGAAGAGAACAGGTTTCTCAAGCAGAAGCATGAACTGCTCGCCGAGATCGATGTGCTGCTGGGCGGCCGTGCGGCCGAAGAGGTATTTCTGGGTGAGATCAGCACGGGTGCAGGCAATGACCTTCAGAGGGCTACTGCCATTATCAAGGATATGATCGCTATCTACGGCATGAGTGATGTCGCAGGACTCATGGTGCTTGAGACACAGCAGGGTGGTATGTTTCTCGGTGGCGGGCAGCGTGTCAAGGACTACAGCGAGGTGATGGCGGAGAGGATCGATGAGACGGTCAAGTCTATGCTGGAGGAGCACTATACGCATGTCAAGAGATCTCTGACCGAGTACCATGATGCGATAGAGGATATGGCAGCCGTACTGCTCGAGGTAGAGGTCATAGAGGGCAAAAAAGTACGAGAGATCATCAGCGCATACGAGAGCTCCAGGGGTATGGAATCGCGCCTGGCACATGAGGACAAGGTGGCTCGGGAGGAGGAGAGCAGACAGGCATTTGAAGACGAAAGCAAGCAAAACGAAACAAGCGACACCCAAGAAGCAGGCAATACGCAAGAAAAAGATAAGTAAGCTTCAAGTATAATGCAGCAAAAACAGCAGGAGTCTTCATGAGCTACACGATACAGCATCAGCAAAACCAGTTTCACAAAGTAGCATCCGCACTCCTGCTGCTCCTGCTCCCCTGATCGTCTGAACGATCTACCCTCCCACCTCTCATTTCTATTTCGATAGAATAACATACCACAAGCCACAGGCTTTCAATAGAACAAGGCAAGACAGATGAACAAAGAGAATATTATCATATTTGATACCACATTGCGTGATGGTGAGCAGAGCCCCGGTGCCTCCATGAATACCCATGAAAAGATACAGATCGCTGCACAGCTGGAGAAATTGGGTGTCGATATCATCGAAGCAGGCTTTGCGGCTGCCAGCCCGGGAGATTTTGATGCGATAGAGAAGATCGCCCAGAAGGTCACCCACTCCACCGTCTGCTCACTCGCCAGGGCCATAGACGCTGACATCAAAGCAGCAGGAGAGGCGATCGCCAAGGCAGCCAGGCAGCGCATCCACACCTTTATCGCTACCAGCCCTATCCATATGGAGCACAAGCTCAAGATGAAGCCGGACGAGGTCATCAAGCGTGCTGTGCGTGCCGTAGAGTATGCCAGAACCTTTGTAGCGGATGTGGAGTTCAGCTGCGAAGATGCAGGACGAAGCGATATCGGCTTCATGAAGGAGATCTCTAATGCCGTGATCGAGGCAGGAGCAAGCACAATCAATCTGCCCGACACGGTAGGTATCCGTATGCCCTCCGAGATCGCAGAGATGATCCGGCAGATGCATGCCTATATCGGTGACAGAGCCATTATCTCGGTACACAACCACAACGACCTCGGCCTGGCAGTCGCCAACTCTCTGGAGGCCATCCTCCACGGTGCACGGCAGGTAGAGTGTACTGTCAATGGACTGGGAGAGAGGGCAGGTAATGCTGCACTGGAAGAGCTGGTCATGGCGATCAGGGTCAGGGAAGATTTCTTTGGGGATATACAGACTGCGATCAACACCAGAGAGATCTATCCCACCAGCAGGCTCATTGCGACGATCACGGGTATTGAGCCGCAGCCCAACAAGGCTATCGTAGGCAAGAATGCCTTTGCCCACGAGAGCGGTATCCATCAGGACGGCATGCTCAAACACAAAAAAACCTATGAGATATTCAGCCCCGAAGAGATCGGTCTGGATCTGGAGGATACGCTGGTACTGGGCAAACACTCCGGCAGAGCCGCCTTCAAGAGCAAGCTGGAAAAACTGGGCTTCAGTATCGAAGCAGAGGAGCTCAACAGTACTTTCGAACGCTTCAAAGAGCTGGCAGACAAGAAGAAGGATATCTACGATGATGATATCCGCGCACTGGTCACCAGTGAAATGGGCGGGGTCGCCAAAACATTTGAACTCGTTGCTATGCAGCTGATGGACTCTACCGGCGGCGTGCCCTCAGCAGCCGTCACGATCCGAAGAGAGGGTGAGGAGCAGACCGATGCCAGTATCGGAGGGGGGACGATCGATGCCGTATTCAAGACCATAGACAGGATCACGGGCTACAATGGCAGGCTGCTGGATTATAAAGTCACCTCCGTCACCAAGGGCAAGGATGCCCTCGCCAATGTCACCGTCAAGGTCACCTTCAACGACAATGAGCCCGCCATGATCGGACACGGACTCAGTATGGATACTATGCTGGCCTCTGCCAGAGCCTATCTCGGAGCCTTGAACAGCTATCTGAGTATGAAAGGGATGCTAAAAATCAGAAAAGAGGACAGCGCCAAAACCGTGTAGGGGCAACCCTCGTGGTTGCCCCTACGGATTACATATACCTTTTTAACACCTCTGGGATCTCGATACTCCCGTCTTCATTTTGGTAGTTCTCCATGATCGCTACGATCGTACGGCCTACGGCCAGTGCTGAGCCGTTGAGCGTATGCACCAGTCTGTTCTTTTTGCCGTCTTTGAAACGGATCTTGGCTCTTCTGGCCTGAAAATCTCTCGTGTTGGAGATGGAGCTGATCTCGCGATACTTGTTCTGTCCCGGCAGCCAGACCTCCAGATCGATCGTTCTGGCAGCAGAGAAGCCCAGATCACCGCCGCAGAGCTCTACTACCCTGTGTGGCAATCCAAGCGCAGTCAAAATATCAGAAGCGTTCTCCACCATCATCTCAAAGACCGCATCGCTCTGGTCGGGATGGGTGATCGCTACCATCTCTACTTTGTTGAACTGGTGTTGGCGGATCATGCCTCTGGTATCCCTGCCTGCACTGCCTGCCTCTTTGCGGAAGCAGGGGGTATAGGCGGTCATGAGTAGTGGCAGCGCCTCTGCTGTGAGTATCTCATCATGGTAGAGATTGGTCAGTGGCACCTCTGCGGTGGGAATCAGGTAGAGGTTTTCCTCCTCGATCTTGAACAGATCCTCTTCAAACTTGGGCAGCTGCCCTGTGCCCTGCAGCATGGCTGCATTACTCATAAAGGGTACCGACTGCTCTATGAAGCCTTTGGTGGCATTGCTGTCGAGGAAGAAGTTGATCAGCGCCCTCTCCAGTCTGGCAGCCTCTCCGCGCAGCACGGAGAAGCGGCTCTTCGCCAGCTTGACCCCCCGTTCAAAATCGATCCAGCCGTTTTTTTCCGCCAATGCCCAGTGCTCCAATGGCTCAAACTCAAACTCCCTTGGCTCTAGCACCCTGCGGATCTCTACATTCTCCTCTTCGCCTGCACCTTCAGGCACTGAGTCATCGGGAAAATTGGGGATACCCAGTGCCACCTCCTGCAGCGCAGCTTCTGCCTCTCTGGCCTGCTCCTGCAGTGGCACCATGGCTTCTTTGTTGGTATCGACCTTTGCTTTCAGCTTGGTGACATCTTTGCCCTCGCGCTTGTACTGACCAAAGAGCCTGGACATGCTGTTCTGCTCTGCCTTGAGGGTTTCGAGCGCTTGATTGGCCTGCTTGAGTGTCACGAAGAGGGTCTGGAGTTTTTTCAATGTCTGTGTCTCCACCCCTTTTTTCTGAAGCTTCTGACTCGCTTCATCGAAATGGCTCTGGAGGTATTTTAGATCAATCATGATGCTTGCCTGATGTGTGAAATATGTAGGGAATTATAGTGAAAAATGTAGAAAAGACGGGTTAAGCAGCCATGAGAGTCGAAACTCTCATGGTCTAAAATTCACTTGAAGGGAGAATATTGGTAATATCGAATGTACAGTCCTTGTCAGGTGGTGCACTCAATAGGAAGGTAACATATGAGGTTCCATCGCTTGAATTACCATTATCACATGTTCTTGCATCAAAACTATTACTGGCAGCCACCAGATGGTACGCACATGTACTCCCAGCCTTAACATCATACCCAAAGTGAGCGTTTCTGTATCGCTCAGGAGCATTCTCATGCCAGATAGTAAATGTACCGTATCCACTTGTTCCTTTCGCCAGCTTGTATCCTACAGAGGGTGCACTGATAAGACCTGCAGTTCTCAGTGTATGTTTGGTCACTTCTCCTATACGCGTCTTTTTTCCAGTATCCGGCTGTATGCCATCCAGGTTGACCCAAACCATGACATCTTTGCCAGACAAGTGATAATCATACTTGTACTCTATGAGTACGGTACCCTCATCATCCAGCTGATAGGTATCCGAAGCTGCATTGCCCGTCCACTCTCTACCATCCTGTCGGCACTGATCCTGATAGTAGTTCCGCCCTATCGCATAATAAAGCCCCGTTCTACTCTGTCCGTAGTAATCATCTTCTAGATCCAGCAAAGTATCACTAATTTTGGAAAAATCCCATTTTCCCATCGCTTCATAGTTTTTCCCGGCACCAAAAATAACCAACTTGTCCGTATTGTTTCCTTCAGCATTGACATATTTGAAAACATCTGGGCGTATCAAAGCCTCAAAGTGTGTCGTGTGAGGATCACTATCGCTCTGATTGTCCAGTGAACCATTTGCACGAGACGCCTCAATATCATCACGCCCATAAAACAGTCTTTTGGTTCCGTTGGTCTCCGCGCCTGCTGCTTCCCGTCCATCCACAGTATAGCCTGCTATCGCACCCAGAGAAACATACGGCTTTGTATTGACATTATTGCCATACTCATCTGTCGCAGAGATAGCAAATCTCTCTATATATTTTGCTCTCTCTTTATCCTGTCCTGTTGAGACATAAGAGATACTGATAGCAGAGGGAGGCCCGGACATAACACGGATATTGACAATCGTCTCCAGAGACTTGGGGTCACCATTGGCATCATTGAATTCCACTTTGACCCTAATAGGCACGATACCCGAAAGTTTTTTTGACTTGATATAAAAAGGACTGCTCGGGATATTCTGAAGCGTCAACCTGTCTACTAGGCTGCTGGTGGAGGCATCATACAGCTGTGCTACAGATGCATTCTCTGTCTGCACGGTGATACGGGTGATATTGGCATCTCCAGTCTGCAGATCGCTGCCATCTTTCTTCTGTAGAAGCACAGTAAATACTTTTATCAGTTCCGGTATCCCCATACTAAAGTCATCATTTTGCGTACTGATAATCATACGATAATCTATCGGCACATAGTTGTTTCCCGGCTGATAGCGCACATTCATCGGCTGTCTACTCTCTGGTGCCGTATTTTCGCTATGATAGAACTTGAAGACGCTGCCCAGATGGCTGTCGTCGATCAATGCCTGCAGGTTGCTCGGTCCCGTATAGTGGAAAAGGGCCACACCTTGGCTGTTCACTGGTACAGTGTAGGCAGAAAAAAGGCCTACATCAACACCATTTAAAACTTCACTAGGCAGCTCCACTTTGACATCACCCTGCGCATAAGGTGCCGTATCTTTATAGACCTTGACAGCGATATCTACACTCTGCCCATTATTGGTAAGCGTCACCGTTCTCTGTGTGGTAGGCACGATAGCTACAGGGAGCGTGGTATTGAGGTCTCCCGTTGTGGAGCCATCGGTATTGAACATCAGAATTATCGGCTGAGATACGGTCTTGTTGCTCTCGTCCATAAATTCAGCGGTCAGCGTATACCTCATACCATTTCCAGGCAATGCATCTGGAGAAGTATATGAAAATACAGCATACCCGTCAGTGCCTGTTTGCGCTTCATAGCTCGTGAGATCACCATAAGTGTTACTAAACACACGCACCTTCACTGTCTTTCCTACTGCGATCGAACTACCCTTTGCCAGCTGTACTTCCAAAACATACTTCTTGCTTGCGACACTTATCTCGGGAACTTTGACATTGGAGAAATAATACTCGCTATCCTCTGCAGCAGCACCACCTGAGGCAACTGTACTACTATCATATGTGACGGTTTCTGTCTTACTAAGCGTACCATCTGAAACTGTTTGTTCAAATGCGACCCTATATTTTCCTGGTGTACAATCGTTTTTAAAATTGCCGGAAATTTTTAAATCTGCTGTAGAGCCCACATCGCCTGTCATCTCTAGCGAAAGTGGGACACTGACTCTTTCTATTTCACACCCCTCTACATTGAGCAGTTTAAAATATTTCAGGCTTATCTTATATTTGCTGCTTACGGTTTTGACGATAGGGATATCTATCTCAAACCTTTTTCCAGCAGTGGGAGTCAGTGGTGCTGGCTGCATCGAAATTACTTTACCGGATCCTCCGCTCGCACCGCCATCCACCTTGTCATTACTACCACATCCGCTCAACACCAAGACCAATGATGCAAAAAAGATATACAATGCTTGCTTTTTCATATTAACTTCCCTTTGTAAAATGCTTCTCTAGTAGAGATAGTTGACGCCAAAAGCCACATTGCCTACATGATCCAACTCGTCAAAAGTGGTGACTGAGTACCGATAGGCCAGATCAAAATCAATATTTTGTGTCACTGCAGCCGTGAAACCTACCTGTCCACCATAGGTGAAGCCGTTCTCATCTGCCGTGCCCCCCTCATAGTTCATATAGCCGCCATTGACACCAAGATAGGGTCTGAAGGATACCGTATTGAAATTCTGTGCCATCAGGTAATAGTCCACCTGCACCATGGCACGCTCATAGGACTGTGCATCCTTGTCAAAATAGTCGATCAGTACCATCGATCTCCACTGTGCATTTTGCGCACCCAATCGAAGACCGATAGAAGCACCTGTGCCGTCGTAGTTTTGCGTATAGAGAGGACCGCCTGGCTTGTCCAGGTCACCCTGCACCATGGTACCGCCAATCTCAACACCCACAAACACTTCACTCTCCTCGCTGATCTGCCTGACATCATCACCTGCGTAGGCAAACGCGCCCATCCCCAACACCAAAGCTACAGCTATAACTTTTCTCAACATCTTATGCTCCTTGCAGTAAATATAGATAATAACCAAATTATCGCCTCGAATAACGAAGCATAGCACATTTTTATATTAGTTAATCTTAAAAAGTAAATAAATAGTTGATGGATGACAGAACAAGAAAGAAAGGTGGTAGCAAGAGGGGAACTCGAATCCCCGACCTCCGGCTTATGAGACCAGCGCTCTAACCAGCTGAGCTACCTTGCCACTTTCAAAAGAGACGAAATAGTACCAAAAGTATTATTAATCTTTGCAAAAATATCTACAGAAAAAACTAAAAAAATAACTATCACTCCACTATACTAAAGTAACTTTAGTCTGAATGACTCATATTTTTCAAAAAAATAGCCTGCTTTATTGACTTTTTTAAAAAAAATGACTAAAATACCGCTTGCAACACAATAAAACAATTAAATAAAAGGAGAAGCAATGACTTTTCAACCACTAGCAAACAGGGTCTTGGTAGAGAGAGAGGAAGAGGTCACTACAACTGCCTCTGGTATCATCATCCCCGACACAGCAAAAGAAAAGCCCCTGCAGGGCAAAGTGATAGCCACAGGGCCGGATGCTCAGGAAGAGGGTATCCATAATGGTGATACGATAGTCTTTGGCAAATATGGCGGTACTGAAATCACACTGGATGACACAGAATATCTCATTCTCAACAGTGATGATATCTTGGGAATTTTAAAATAATATATTAAAGGATAGAAAATGGCAAAAGAAATATTTTTTTCAGACAAAGCAAGAAACGGACTCTACAGTGGTGTATGCAAATTGGCAGACGCAGTCAAGGTCACCATGGGACCCAGAGGGCGCAATGTACTGATCCAAAAGAGTTTTGGTGCGCCCAGTATCACCAAAGACGGCGTCTCTGTCGCCAGAGAGATCGAACTGGATGACGCACTCGAAAACATGGGTGCCCAGCTGGTCAAAGAGGTAGCAAGCAATACGGCAGATGAGGCGGGTGACGGTACTACTACTGCCACGGTATTGGCTCAGGCGATCTTCCAGGAAGGACTGCGCAACATCACAGCAGGTGCCAACCCCATCGAAGTCAAAAGAGGCATGGACAAAGCGACCGCTGCGATCATCGAGGAGCTGAAAGCACTCAGCAAAGAGGTCAAGGACAAAAAAGAGATCGCACAGGTCGCCACCATCTCTGCCAACTCAGATGAGAAGATCGGAAACCTGATCGCCGAAGCGATGGAAAAGGTAGGCAAAGATGGCGTCATCACGGTAGAAGAAGCCAAGGGTATCAATGACGAGCTGGATGTCGTAGAGGGCATGCAGTTTGACCGAGGCTATCTCTCTCCCTATTTCATCACCAATTCTGAGAAGATGACCACAGAGTTTGACAATCCTCTCATTCTCATCACTGACGGCAAGGTCACATCGCTCAAAGATCTCGTGCCACTCTTGGAAAAATCACAGCAGAGCGGCAGACCCCTACTGATCATCGCGGATGATGTAGAGGGTGAAGCACTCACGACACTGGTACTCAACAGACTCAAAGGCGTACTCAACATCGCAGCAGTCAAAGCCCCAGGATTTGGTGATCGTAAAAAAGAGATGCTCAAAGATATCGCCATCCTAACCGGCGGTACACTGATCACGGATGAGCTTGGGCTCTCTCTGGAGAAAGCCACACTTGATCAGCTCGGTCAAGCGACCAGAATCGTGATAGACAAAGACAATACCACTATCGTAGATGGCAAGGGCGAGGCTGCGGCAGTAGAGGCTAGAGTCAACGAGATCCGCACACAGTCAGAAGCAACCACCAGCGACTATGACAAAGAGAAGCTCCAAGAGCGTCTCGCCAAACTAAGCGGCGGTGTCGCAGTCATCAAAGTAGGTGCAGCGACAGAAACGGAGATGAAAGAGAAAAAAGACAGAGTCGATGACGCACTCTCTGCCACCAAAGCAGCTGTAGATGAGGGAATCATCATCGGTGGCGGTGCCGCACTGGTCAAAGCGGGAAACAATGTCAATCTCAGCCTTGAAGGAGACGAGGCTGTAGGATACGAGATCATCCTCAGAGCCATCAAGGCACCTATCAAGCAAATTGCTGCAAATGCAGGCTTTGATGCAGGTGTGGTAGCAGACAAAGTGGTCTCTTCAGACAAGGAAAACTTTGGATTCAACGCCGCAAACGGTGACTATGTGGATATGCTCGAAGCAGGTATCATCGATCCACTCAAAGTCGCAAGAGTGGCCCTGCAGAATGCCACTTCTGTCTCCAGTCTGCTTCTGACTACCGAGGCGACCATCTCTGATATCAAAGAGGATAAAGTAACTGCCGCACCAATGCCGGACATGGGCGGTATGGGCGGTATGGGCGGCATGATGTAGGCACAAAGCCTACAGATTCCGACCGCGTACGCTTTTCACTTCCCGGGAGCGCCTTAGACGGCGCAGCCCGGTCACCCCCTTATCGCTTTTTTCTCCAACATTTTCACATGTGCCTTGATCCTGTCCGTGACTAGATCAAACACCTCCCCCGTCTCTATCTCATCCAAAGCGATTTTTCTTCCGCCCCTGTTCAGCTGAGCCCAGGCCTCCCTGCTTTGCTTCTGTGGATTGGCAAGGGAAAATCGGGAGTGTGTGCTCTCCAGCTCTTGAGATGCCTTTCTCAGGATGAGCCTCATCGTGTCATCCAGTCTGGCAGAGAGCGGCAGAGGCATCGCAGAAAACTGAGCCACCCTATACTGCATCGTCTGTCCAAAATCAGATGCCAACCCTACAAATTGCCTCTGCAGTGCCTCCAGTCGGTTGCTGAGTGAAAAGCGGGAAAGTTCCGCATGAAGGCCCTGTATCTGCTGAGATTTTTGAGAAAGTACCTGTGCCATTCTTCGGTCAAACTGCGTGCTTCTCTCGTCCAGCATATAACATAGCTCATTGCCATCGGGCAAGATCATCTCCATCGCCGCACTGGGGGTTGGCGCCCTGAGGTCGGCAACAAAATCAGAGATCAGTGTATCCACCTCATGCCCCACTGCAGAGATGACAGGAGTAGTCGCAGCATAAATAGCATCTGCTACACTCTCCTCATTGAATGCCCAGAGATCCTCTGCCGAACCGCCGCCTCGCCCTATCACGATCATATCCACTCCCAATCCATCTGCATAAGCGATCGCTCCGGCGATCTCTCCTGCTGCTCTCTCTCCCTGCACCAAGACATCTATCACGGTGATCTCGACAGCGCTCCAGCGTTTTTGTGCGACCTTCAGCATATCCTGCAGTGCCGCAGAGCCTACTGCAGTGACAAGCACGAGCTTGCTAGGATATCTGGGGAGCTCTTTCTTGTTGTGGGCATCAAAGTAGCCTTTGGTCTTAAGCTTGGTCTTCAATTGCTCAAAAGCCACTGCCAAAGCCCCCTGCCCGTAAGGTTCGACATGGGTTGTGATACACTGATACTCCCCTCTGGGAGTATAGACGCCTATAGAGCCTTCGATAACAACATGCTCGCCTTTGGTCAATGCAAACTTGAGTTTGGCGGCCGAGGACTTCCACATCACACACTTGAGGGCACTTCGGTCATCCTTGAGTGTGAAATAGAGATGGCCGCTGGAAGCATAGGTCACCTGCGCGACCTCCCCCTCGACCATGATATGCATAAAGGTAGCTTCCAGGAGAGATTTGATCTTGGTGTTGAGCGAGGTGACGGTCATCATATCCAAGGATAACTCCTTGGATATGGAGTGAAGAATGAAGAATGAAGAATGAAGAATTTTTGTATGTAAAGCCTATGCTTTGCCATAATCAAAAGAGAAGCTTTTCGAAGAAAAGCATACATACACTTTTCACTTTTCATTCTTCACTCTTCATTAACGCTTCTGTGCCACCAAAAGCGTACTTATACCCATAGAGAAAGATTTGGTATATTTCATCTCAAATCCCGCCTCCTCAAGCTCTCTGGAGAGCATCTCTGTGGTGAGAAACTCCTCTATGGAGTCCGGTAGGTATCTGTAGGCCTCATAGTTTTTGGAGATAAATCCACCTAAGCGCGGCAGGATGTTTTTCATACCGAAATCCACTATTTTGTCTATCATACCGCTGCGCTCTTGCTTGGTAAACTCCAAGATGACGACCAGTCCGCCCGGTTTCAATGCACGGCTGAACTCTTGTAATGCCTCCACCCTGTCTACGACATTGCGTATGCCGTAGCTGATCGAGATCACATCGCTGCTTTCGTTGATCACGGGAAGTGCCTGGGCTTTTCCTACGATAAAGTCTGCGAAATCCACCTTCTCTTTGGCGACCTTGAGCATCCCCACCGAGGGATCCACTCCGACATATTTCTCGATGGTCACGCCGCTCTTGGCTGCCTGCTCTCTCCAGTAGATCAGCAGGTCACCCGTGCCTGTCGCCACATCCGTGATCTGCCCCAGACTTTTTTTGCCCAGTATCTCAAAGGCCTTGTCGCAGCCCTTTTTGCGCCACTGGATGTCGATCCCCATGCTGAGCACCCTGTTTGCCTTGTCGTAGGTGGATGCGATATCATCAAACATCCCTACGATCTTGTCCTGCTTCTCCTGCTTGTCTTCGAGTGTTTCAATGCCCAATTTTTTTGCTCCATATCATGAGGTCTACACCGATACTTCTCTGGTGTAAAAATGCTAAATTCATGGTCGTATTATAAGATAAATCATGGGTACTTAGCTTAGGTGTCTGATAGAGAAGTATCCAATCGATCTTTTCTTTGAGTGCATTGAGCAAACCTTCGCCCCCTTCTGCCAGTATAAATGAGGGCTGCTCCAGTAGCGAGAGGTCATCCCCTATGATCACTTCACGCTCCCGGACATGGAACAGTGGGATCTCCCTGTCCAGCTCCTTCTCTCTGCTGTAGATCATCACATCAGGTGCGCGACCACCCGTGAAACGACAGTCCAGCGCGGGTCTGTCTGTGCGTACGGTATTGCCCCCTATCAGCAGTGTATCGCAGGCTTCTCTGAGTCGGTGCACATGCCGCAGGGAGGCATCACAACTCAGATAGCCTCCCCCTATTCGGCCATTGGCAGTCTGAGCCAATTTAAACAAAACAAATGCCCTCTCCTGCCAGATCAAAAAGGGCTCTATAAGTACCTTGCACTCCTCTTGCAGCACACCCACCTTGATCCTAGAATCATCTATACTTTGTCTTAGGATATCTACACCACCATCATGCCCTTTGATGGGATCATTTATACCTATGACCACCCGTTTGAGTCCAAGCGTTTGAAGCAGGTTTGCACAGGACGGCGTCTTGCCCTCATGAGAGCAAGGCTCCAGCGTTATATATATCTCACACTCACCAAAAAACCCATCAGGCAAAGAAAGTAAAAATTCATGTGCCAATAGCGCATCCGTAGGATCAAAATCTATTTTTGACCCCTGCATCGCCCCATAAGCCCCCACCAAAGCCAACACCTCAGCATGCGAAGTACCTGCTTTTTGATGTGCCTCAATGGCAAGTAGCCTGCCATCACACACCACCACCGCACCAACAGCAGGATTTGGGTAGGTCAGGAGCTGATGCTTCCACGCTTCATTGAGGGCTAGTTGCATATAGAATTCATCATCTAACATTTCTTGAAAAATCCATCATCAAATGATATAGTATAAAATTTTTATCTTGAATCGTTCTATAGATAGATTTATAAATATTCGACTCCTCTATAGTTATTTCTTGTATAATATTTACTAGCTTTCCTATTGTATTGTTTGAAACAAAATTTAGATTATCTATATTTTCTTCCATATCTAATTCATCAACAATATAACCTATCATTGCATTAGTGTATAAATTATTATATGAAAAATATTGTTCACTTAAAAATCTATAAATACCATTTTTGATATATTCTGCATTTTTACCTTTTTCTCCTCTAAGATTTTTACTGTTTAAAACTTTACATTCAATCAAAAATTCAGGCTTTGCTTCTGAAAAATCTTCTATGATATAAATATCAATAAGACCACGATTATTTTTTTTCTCTCGTTTAAAACTGTAATCAACTAATTTTACCAAGTAGTCATCAACCAAAATTTCTGTTATTTTATCTTCATGCTTAGGAACAACTATTTTATCATCTATCATCTGTTCGTATAGGGAATATATTTCTATCAGTAAAGCTTTTAATCTACTATTATAATCTTCTATTGCTATGGATTTAAATAGGCTACTAGCTTGATCTTCTAAATTAGATTCAAACATTATTACCTCTTCTACCAGTACCTAAAATAGCTTTTTCAAACTCATAAAAATCCAAATACCCAATAGCTTCATGCCAATTTTTATACTCATTTGGTTTAATTACATAAAAACCATCAGACTCAAAACCTTTTATATCTTTTTGAATAAATAAATTTTCTAAAGTTTTCCCACTTGATATTTTTAAAAAATTTTGAATATTAGGTTCTTGTATCCACTCTATTTTCTCTTTTGGCTCTTTATCTAGAACTTTAAAATAGACACCTATGGCATATTTATCCCAATGTACTTTTACTGAAAAATATTTATCTATTTGTGCATATATTTTTGTGTAATGCTCTATGAATAGTTGAATATATTTTTCTATTATTTTATCTTTATATTCTAAGCTTTTGAAAGCTGTATCATATTTTTTTTGTACAACCCAAGGAATAATTATATTTGTTGAATAGTCTATTAATGCTTTTTCTTGTTTGGATAATTCAAGTGTCTCTAGCACTGCTTTATCTAATTTATTTTTTAAATTATCAAACTCTTTATCATATTGAGCAAAATCATTTTTTGAATATTTTTCAAGTTTTTTGGTTACTTTTATAACTTTGTCATTACGAATATATGGTAAAGAAAATTTTTCAGGATTGTGAATCTGTTCTCTTTCAACTCCTATTGATGAAGCAGTATTCATAATATAATATTTAAAAATAGTTGAATTTAGAAATCCCATTATTCCATATAGTTCATCATTGTTTTTTGATTTTAATGATGTAATTGAATCAGTATATATAGAATCTTCATGAATAATTCCTGTTTTAATCTCTATATTTGTATTTATTCCTTTTGTTACAAGTAATGCAGGTGCTTGAAATAAATTATGAGATTTATTTCTGTGAACATACTCTTTTTCCCAATAAGTATTAGGTTTATGTATAATGAAATTTTCAAAATTGTTTGATTTTACATACGGCATACCTATATATTCAATGGCAGAGTTTTTATCTTTCCCTCCAGTTGTAATCCCTTGGTTTATATTCTCTTGATCTATTATTTTTTCAATACTCTCATATTCTTTCAATCTCCTAATAAAATTAAAATCCAAATAAGAGCCATATATCAATATCTTCCAGAGGTAATCATATTCTAAAATTTTTGACTGTTGAACCCTTTTAAAATCACTTTTTGAGATAAATAAAGTTTTAAGCTTCTCAAAGTATGGACTAGGCTTCATAGAGATATAGTTTATTCTATTTTCTAAAATTTCTTTCTTATCTTTACAATATTCATAAAAAAGTATAGATACGGGTACATCGGCATTTTCAAAAATCTCTTTTCTTACAGAAGAAAGTTCTAAAATATGATTTACTTTAAATTGATTGAAAAAATGCTCTGTTCTAAACTCTTTTGATTGCAAGTTATACAAAACTTTGCTTGTTACGATAAAACTTATTTGATTATTTTTAGTAACTAAATCTTTTACTCTAACTATAAATGGTTGAACAATATCATTATTACCAATTTTGATTTGATTTGATTTGATATATTTATCAGCAAAAGAGCTTTTATTAATAGTACTTCTTCCATAAGGTGGATTACCTATAATAAAATTTAATTTTTTCTCTTTTAAAATAGTATTAAATTTTGCTTTAGTATCAAAAAAATCATTATGAAAAAAGTTTGGTTCATCTTCATTTTTTTCACTATCTAAAAGATAAGGAAATTTAAACTTTTCTATATCCGTTGGTGTCTGATAATCAAGCATAGTCAAATAGAGAGAAAATACACTTATTTGAAGGGCATTTTTATTATAATCAATCCCATAAATATTAGCTTTTACAAGCTTAACAATTTCTTCTGATTTAATTGGTTTTTTATTAACTTTTTCATATTGAGTTATCAGTTTCCTAAGTGTTTCAACCAAAAATATACCACTGCCACAAGCAGGGTCTAACACTTTACAATTATATTCGTTTGGATTGTTTTTAAAATAGTCATCAATTGTATATTTGAGTATATAATCTACTAAAAATGTAGGGGTATAATATGCACCATCTTTTTTTTTATTCTCTTCGCCAATAAAGTTTTCATAAACATTCGATATAAACTCTATAGGTATAATAGAAAAGTTATATATGTCAAAAAGTGAACCTTGCTTTGTTTTTAAATCTGTGCCACTTATTAGTTGTTTTAATACTTCAAGGTGGTCTTCATTAACTAAATCATATTCACTCTCTTCTATCGGAAACCAATCACCATTAAAACCATCATCAGACTTTAAATACCTAAAAAGCTTATACGTTCTCTCTTTTGATGATAGAATCTTTTTAAACTCATCATTAGTTAATGCTTTGTGGTTACCCTCAAACTTTAATAAAACTTCTCTATCTATTAAATATCTAATAAATATAACTCTACCAAGCAGAGAGTTGGCAATATCTACATGACTTGAAAGGTTTAAGCTTAATAGTTTATCTCTTGCATACTTTATATTCTCTAAAAGTTTTTTATCTACCTTGTTAATATTTTTTGCTGAAAAATCTTTTGTTTTAGCAAAGTATTCACCACTAATTATTGAGATATAATTAATTTTACTTCTATCTTCAATCTCTTTTAGTAAAAATTCACCATCTTTTGTAATATAATCAAACCCATTATATATATCAAAATCCGTATCATTCTCTATAATTATTATTGGTGCTTCAGAAAAATTCCAACACTGTTTAAATACTTTTTCTCTATCTACATTTTTATCAAAAAATAAAATGGTTGGCTTATAGTTTACAATCAATAATGATCTGGGATTAACCTTTTTAAGTGAACGATTTAAACGCTGAGGAAGCCGAAGCGGAACATCTGAGTCATAGTCTACTAGTCCATCAACTCTATTGTCGTCGACAATAAATTTAAGTAACCTGTAGATACTATCCATAATTTTCCTTTTTGGCTATACAATAATACCATATCTTCTCATACTTATCAAATTTACAACTATCACCACTCTATATAGGTTTTGACCGTACCCAGCTGATCGTAGTCGTAGGAGGCTTTGCCGGATTTTGTCTCTACTGTGATACCTTTGTCATCTGCTTCCAGCAAAGTGCCTTTGCCT
>CAMZLC010000018.1 GCA_947311605.1 uncultured Sulfurovum sp. | reverse complement strand
GCCCAGGTCATAATGGCAGGGTTGTAAGCCTTGGTGATGGTGACCGCACCTGTCACCTCTGAGTAGGTGGTGTTGGGAGGGCCGCCCAGCAGCGAAGCGGCACTGGTCGCCAGACCGTCGCCCAGCAGGGTATTTTCCAGCCCAGGATTCTCCAGGTAATCCTCACCCGTTACGCCGGAGATCGCCACCATGTCACCGATATGCTCTACTGCCGGAGCGATGGCAATAGGCAGGATGAAGAGTATCGCTTCCCAGTTGAGCACTGGAAACACAAATGATGGCATCGCAAGCATAGGAGCTTTGGTCACCGCAGAAAAATCAACAATCCCAAAAATCCAGGAGGCGATATACCCCACAGTGATACCGATAAGAATAGGCAGGAGCTTCATCATCCCTTTTCCAAGCAGTGTCGCCAGCACCGTCGCAAGCAGTGTCAGCATGGAGATCGTGATCGCAGTACCGAAGGGCACGAGCTCTATCTTGCCATCTCCCGTATGTCCTGTCGCCATAAAGACCGCCACCGGTGCCAAGATGAGTCCAATAGTCATAATCACGGGGCCTGTCACGATCGGAGGCAGCAGTCTATGGATAAAGGCACTGCCTTTGATGCGAATGAGTACGCTCAAAAATACGTAGAAGAGTCCTGCAGCAGCCAGTCCACTCATCGTACCTGCAATCCCCCACTTCTCTACCCCATAAATAATTGGTGCGATAAAGGCAAAAGAGGAGGCCAAAAAGATCGGCGGCACATTTTTTCTGTTGGTGACCTGAAAGATCAGTGTCCCCAATCCAGCAGTAAACAGCGCGACATTGGGATCAAGCCCAGTCAAAATAGGTACCAACACCAACGCCCCGAAGGCGACGAACAGAAATTGGAGACCGACAATGGCATCCTTGAGCTGAAAATGGTAGGTTGTAACTTTCACTTTTTCTCCCTTGGTGAAACTTTCATAAAATTTTATGATTGTAGCACAATCGTGATAAATAGTTGTGTAAGTTTTAGGGACTTTTAGAGATAATCTAATTATTGACATTATCCCAAGGAACACCTATGCAAATCAAAGTAATAGACCACCCACTGATCAAACATAAAATGGCATTTTTGAGAGACGAGAGACGCTCCATGCCAGAGTTTCGCAAACTGTTGCACGAGATAGGACTCCTGATGGCATTTGATGTCACCAGAGACCTCAAGCTCGCCGAGACGGTCATCCAAACACCTGTCGCTGTCACCAAAGCAGAGAAGCTCGAGAAGCATCCTGTGTTGGTCAATATTCTCAGAGCCGGTATCGGCATGCTCAATCCTTTTATGGAGATCCTGCCCAAAAGTCGCGTGGGGTTTCTGGGTATGAACCGTGACGAGGAGACACTCGAGGCACACAGCTACTACAACAAGATCCCCATGCAGGCACTGGACAATAAGGTATTGCTCCTGGATCCCATGCTGGCCACCGGCGGCTCTGCGCTCAGTGCCCTTGATTTCCTCAAGAGCAAAGGCGTCACCAATGTCACCTTTGTCTGCCTGGTCGCCGCACCAGAGGGTGTCAAGGCAATCAATGCAGCCTATCCCGATGTCACAATCTATACGGCAGCCCTTGATGAGAAACTGAATGAAAAGGGCTATATTGTTCCAGGACTCGGAGATGCAGGTGACCGCATATTTGGTACAGGAGAGGATGAAAACCTATGAAAAAAAGAGCTGAACGCCTCAAGTGTTTTGAGAGCGCCATCATAGGAGGAGACCTCAAGGGCAAAAAAATACTGATCCCCAACCTTCCTAGCACCCGAAGCTCGAAAACCATACTTAGAGAGTCTCTGTTTAATACCCTGCAGTTTGATATCATAGACAAGGGCTTCGTAGAGGTCTTTGCCGGCAGTGGCTCTATCGGGCTAGAGGCTCTGAGTCGTGGAGCGAGTACGCTCTTTTTTATAGAAAAAAACTCTGCCGTTTATGATGTGCTCAAAGAGAATATGCATCGACTCAATGCCGGTCATACCACTGCCATACATGGTGACAGTTTTAAAGTATTCCCCGATACCTACAAGCGTATCCAAGCAGAGGGGATCAAGAGCTATTTTTATTTTGATCCCCCTTTTTCCACCAGAACAGGCATGGAGGATATCTATGAGAAGACCCTTGCATTGATAGCATTGATAGAGCCTGAGGTATGTGAAAGTGTGATCATTGAACATATGACATCACTCAAGCTTCCAGAAAAGATTGGTGCCCTCACACAGGGGAAGAAAAAAAAGTTTGGGAAGAGTAGCCTAAGCTACTATGGTTACCACGACTAGTTGATGTCTCGCTTGATCACATCAGTGATCTCAAATGCCGGTACTGCCTTTCCAAAATAGTGCCCTTGAGCAAAATGACAGCCGAGACTTCTCAAGAGATCTCGGCTCTCTTCAGAGTCCACATGATTGGCTCCAATTTTCAATGCCAGTCCATTCCCAATGGATATGATACTGGAGATTAGTCGCTTCTTATGCTCATCTCCAGTGATATTTTGAATGATGGAAGCATCAACCTTAATCGCCTCTAGAGGAAGTAGCTCCAAGTGTTTTAAATTGAAAGATTCTTTTCCAAAATGGTCGATACAGAGTCTCACCCCCATCTTGCTGAGCATATAAAATTCTTCTGATACTGAATCAAAATCCTCTGCCAGAACTATTTCAGG
>CAMZLC010000017.1 GCA_947311605.1 uncultured Sulfurovum sp. | reverse complement strand
GAGATGCCGTTCCCTGCTACCTGTGAGTTTGTGACGGAGGGCAAGATCGCCCACATCCCGAGAGATTTCGTGCTTGGCAATCTGACAGACAGTGCGTTTGCCCTGGAGATGATCAAGTCACTCACTGCCAAGATCATGGTGCTCTCTTCTCTGATCCACAAAGAGACGATCTTCTCTTCAGAAGCCAAGGTCGCCAAACTGCTGATGGAAAAATCAGAGATATTTCACAAACTCAAATACAATGAGATCGCTTCTATCCTCAATATCACCCCAGAGACACTTTCAAGGATTCTCAAAAAATTCAAAACCGAAGGCTACATCAAAGGACTCAAGGCAGGTGATCTCATCGTGCTTGATCCTGTAAAGCTCGACAGCGTGATAGAGACCAACAAGGTGCAGGACTGCACTAACTGTATCGCCCACTTCAAAGCGGAGCATGGCATACAGTAGACCTCTCTGTATAAATCACATATTTTTTTCGTTCGTGCACAGAGCGTGCACATTATTCTCCTACACTCTCATTGTAAATATCCCACTCAGACAAACTGTTTATAGCCTATGTTTGTTTTGTGATGTGATATAACCACAAGTTAAAGGAAAGAACAATGAGAAGAAGAGAATTTATACGACTAAGTTCCGTAGCTGCGCTTGCGGCTTTGACAGGGTGCGGCACCCTCTCTGCTGCAGTTAGAGGGTTCGCACCTTTTAGCCAGAAGTTGCCTATTCCACCATTGACCCCTTATCGTATAATGGACGGCGTCAAGGTATTTGATCTTGAGGTGCAGGAGGGAGAGATGGCGTTTTTTAAAGACACCAAAACTTCTACCTATGGTATCGATATGGCATTTCTGGGCAAGACAATTCGCGTGCATCGTGGAGACAAAGTTCGCTTCCGGGTTAAAAACAGTCTGGACGAGACGACGACCGTGCATTGGCACGGGATCAAAGCGCCTGGCAACTGTGATGGCGGCCCGCACAGCATCATCGAGAAGAATACGACATGGCAGGCAGAGATGACCATCGATCAAGACGCAGCCACGATATGGTACCACGCCCATACACATGGAGAGACGGGCAGGCAGGTTTTTATGGGAATGGCTGGCTTGTTTATCATTGATGATGACCTTGCCGATAGCCTGAATCTTCCCAAAAGTTACGGCATAGATGATATTCCTTTGCTGATGGAGATTTTATGTACAAGCAGGGTATGCACGACACAATGATGGGAGTGACGGGCAATACAATGATGGTCAACGGCGTAGTGGATCCAGTTGTTGAAGTGGATCCAAAGTTAGTGCGCTTCAGGATACTCAATGGATCCAACGCACGTATCTATGATTTGATGTTTGATGGCGGGCATGCTTTTCATCAAATCGCCGGTGATTCAAGTTTTCTTCCAGAACCTGTCGGGCTGAAGCATTTTATTTTGGCTACAGCAGAACGAGCGGAGATCGTCATGGATATGAGCCGTTTTGCAGGAAAAACACTCTATCTGGGCGACGGTATGGGCAATAGAAGATTGCTGAAAATTGTGGTAAAGAATACTGTACCCCAAAGCAGCACACTGCCGCAAAAACTCATCACTCTGAAAGAATATGAAGGCGTAAAGCCAAAAAATACGAGAGAGTTTACTCTCAATATGTCTATGGGTTTCTTGGGTATCAATGAAAAGCAGATGGATATGCATCGCATCGATGAGGTGGTCAAAAAGGACACTTATGAGATCTGGAAGATTTGGAACCCTTCCCCAAGGCAACATCCGTTCCATGTGCATGGCACAGCATTCAAAATAGTGAGCAGGGACGGCAAGCCGCCAAAAGCCAATGAGCAGGGGCTCAAAGATACCGTATTGGTCTATCCTCGTCAAAAGGTCGAGATCATGGTGGTGTTCAGACATCTCGCACCCAAAGAGAGACCCTATATGTACCATTGTCATATACTCGAACATGAGGATGCAGGTATGATGGGGCAGTTCACTGTTGTATAGACACGATCCAATAAAAAATTTAACATAAA
The DNA here is from genome assembly GCA_947311605.1 of uncultured Sulfurovum sp. Classification (GTDB taxonomy): domain Bacteria; phylum Campylobacterota; class Campylobacteria; order Campylobacterales; family Sulfurovaceae; genus JAAXPZ01. The sequence continues at coordinate 2,461 of CAMZLC010000017.1, read as the reverse complement.
GGCAGTCAAATGAGACATATAATAGCCACAATAGCGATTTTGGGGGCAGTTGCCCATGCGCAAGAGGTAGGTATGACGGATTGGTCCAACAAGGAAGATATCCTCAGAGGCAAAGCACTGTTTGCAAACAACTGTGCGACCTGTCACGGACCAGAGGGCATCGGACCGCAGAGCCCTGCACTCAAAGTCAAAAGAAAAGATGGGAAGTTTCAGCCACCGGCACTCAACGGTACTGCCCACACTTGGCACCACGCACCTGATCTTCTACGCAAGATCATTGCCAAAGGCGGAAACAGTTACGGCAAAGGGTATGAAGGCTGGATGCCGGAGTTTGAAGCGGCATTGACACAAAAAGAGAGAGATGCGATCTTGAAATATGTCCATTCTCTCTGGCCCGAGAAGGTCAAAAAAATCTATGATGAGCGATTTGCTATTCAGAAATAGTGGAAAAGAGTTACCTCTATATAAACAATTAGATGAACGAGATGCATTGATGCTATAATCCCACATAACGAAAAGAGGACAGCCTATGAAGATACTGTTGATGGAGGATGATCCCGTCTTGGGAGATATTATGGCAGACTACCTCTCTGAAAGCTACGAGGTGGATCATGCTTTTGATTCTGCAGAAGCTGTAGCACTTCTTGATGACGGGAAGTACGACCTGCTGATCTTTGATATCAATGTCCCGGGTCAGAGTGGCATAGCGCTTCTGGCGGACATCAGAAGTTACCATATTACCACACCAGCCATTATTGTCACGGCGTATGAAGATACCCGGCACCTCAAAGAGAGCTTCGACGCCGGTGCGCATGACTATATTAAAAAACCTTTTGAGCTCGAAGAGCTGAGGCTTCGGATAGAAAAAAGCAAACTACTTTTCGGCATAGAGCGGAACATAAAAGTACAGCTGTCACCGACTGTGCACTATAGTCCCAGAGAGAGACAGGTCATAACAGAGGGCAACCCGGTGACGCTGAAGCCCAAAGAGGCACAACTGCTTGAGTACTTTTTTGCACATGCCGGCAGGGTAATCTCTAGTGAAGAGCTGACACAGAACATCTGGGCGTATGAGGCGATACCGACAGATGCGACGATTCGTTCGCATATCAGAAATCTCAGATCTATCATCGGCACTGCCAAAATCACCACTTTGCGGGGGCTTGGATATCGGTATGACGAAGCTTGAAAAACACTCCTTTTACTCCTTTTTGGGACTGTATGTGATCTCATCATTTCTTCTGATCGCTCTGGTGGGGTACTGGTATCTTGTGTCACAGGGAGAGATACTTAAAAACCAAACCCATTACAAACTGGAACATGTTATCGATCAGGAAGCCAGCAAGGTGATTTATGCCCACATGCAAGGTATGCGCTACCAGTATGCTCCCCCGATGGGGGAGATCTCTCTAAGTCTTCTGGATGTGGATGGCAATACTGTCTATGGAAGCAAGCTGGAACATACGGAGCGGCTTGTGCCCGGCCTGCATACAGAAGGGAGTGAAACGATGCTGGTCTCCAGCGCCCCCAAGGGTCATCTGGGCATCGCATTGATCGTGGCGAAAACGCGGACACTCTCCAAAGAGATCGCTACCCTCAAACAGCAGGTTCTGGAGGCGGTACTGCTGATCATGCTGATGGTGGGTATGATCGCATGGATGCTGTCGAAGATATTTATGCGTCCATTGCGGCAGAGAGTCTCTCGGATAGAGTCCTTTATCAATGATGTGACCCATGAGCTCAATACACCGATCACCTCCCTGAGTATGGCAGCAGAGCAGGCATCTCGTACAGGAGCATGTCCCCAGAGGATACTCAACCACATCTCTATCAGTACAAGGCAGCTTTATGACATCTACAGATCCCTGAGCTATCTGAATTTCTCTCCAGACACACAGACAGATGAGGTGAGCCATGTCGATGCAGTGCTTCGGGAGAGCCTCGCCTATTATGAACCTTTGGCACAGATCAAAAAGATCACCTTTGATGTCCGGGTGGAGCCTTGCCAATACCTGATCCCCTCACAGCAACTCTCTCTGCTTTTTGGAAATCTTATCGGCAATGCCATCAAGTACTCTCCGGCACTTTCTGTGATCACGGTCACGTTGGAGGAGGGCATCTGCATGATCCAGGATGAGGGCATCGGTATCGAGAAAGCACAGCAAGAGCAGATCTTCGAAAAATTCAAAAGAGCCACGAGACAGTCGGGGGGATTCGGGATCGGGCTGAGTGTCGTGAAGAGCATCTCCCAGAGGTATGCGATACCGATCACGTTGGATTCCGAGGAAAACAGAGGCACACGGTTTATATTACATTTCAAATAATGCAAAGTCATTAATGTTCATTAGGAAAACTCTAGCTATACTTTTGTCAAACTTTATAAAAAACTATAGGAGAAACTAATGTTTGGAGAGAAGCAAGAGGGCTACGACTACCCGGTAGTGAACGAAAGAGAAGCCAG
>CAMZLC010000016.1 GCA_947311605.1 uncultured Sulfurovum sp. | reverse complement strand
TTATCGGTTTTGCGTGGGCATGAACTCTCCACTTCCTTGTGTTCTGCCACTCTTGCTTTGTGACGCTTAAATAGCCCCATAAAGTCATTTGACTCAGGTCAAGCTACTATACACACTTTTAGAGTAGAATACTTTTACTTTCACAGAAGGTCATCATAACAGAAAGGAATACAATGGGTTCACTTGCAAAATCAAGGCTCTTTACACTGCTTGCGCTGGGTATATTGCTGTACTGGTTTGTCGTACCGGCAGTCCTGACGCACAATGTCGTCGAAATGGGCAGGGAGGGCAAAGGAGATACACTCTCTCCGCTCACGATCTCATCATGGGACTACTTCCAGAAGGGTCGCTATGTCTCACCCAACATCCCTGAGGAGGATGCCAATAATTTGAAAAAAATGATAGAGGATGACATGGAGCTCAATGTGGTCACTGCGCCGATCTGGTATGTGGCGCTCGAAGCACCCAACTACCCCAAGGATGCTTTCCCTGAGGGTATCCCTGTCTATTATCACTTTGATGGCTTCAGCGGTGATGTGCACGAGATGAATACCATCAACCACTACATCGGTATGGATCCCATGGAGCGTGGTGCCCCCTACCTCAGGATGCTTGCACCCTATACGCTGATCTTCGTGGCATGGCTCTTTGTGATGTTCATGCTCTACAGTAGCCGTATATGGAACCTGCTGATGCTTATTCCGGTATCGTTACCTTTGATCTTTATAGGGTTCTACTCCTACTGGCTCTACTGGTTTGGACACCATATGCATGCCTGGGGTGCCTTCAAGATCAAGCCCTTTACCCCTACGGTATTTGGTGATGGCAAGGTGGCACAGTTTACCACACACTCCTACCCTACAATCGGCTTCTGGCTTTTGGTAGCCATCAGTGTGCTCAGTATCCTGGCACTGGCTGCCAAACGCAAATACCAAAAACAGGCGGCCTAGACCATGAAGCGGATGACGGCACTCTTGATCACGCTGCTCTCTTTGTTGAGTGCAGAGAACCTCTTACAGCAAGCGATAGACAAGGCAAAACCGGGCTCCAAGCTCACGCTGCCTGCAGGTGTCTATCGTGGCAATATCGTGATCGACAAACCGCTCATCCTCGATGGCAAAGACCAAAAGGCGATCATAGAGGGAGATGGCAATGGCACCGTCATTACGATACGCAGCAACAGAGTCACCATCAAAAACCTCACGATCCGTCATAGTGGCGAAGAGCATGAAAGGGTCGATGCGGGCATCTCACTCAAAAAGGTGGAGCAGTGTCACATCCTGCGCAACAAGATCACCGATTGCCTCTTTGGTATTGATATGGCAGAGACTACACACAGCGACATTGTCGGCAACTATATCACTTCCAAGCCTTTTGCCCTAGGACTCAGAGGAGATGGTATCAGGCTTTGGTACAGCAATGACAATCACCTAAGCGATAACCATCTCTATAAATCCAGGGACTTTGTTATCTGGTATTCTCACGGTAATCTGATTGAAAAAAATAGTGGTGAATACGGAAGATACTCTCTGCATTTTATGTACACAGGCAAAAATATTGTCCGCGACAACACCTATAAACACAATTCTGTGGGAATATTTTTTATGTATTCTCAAGACACCATTGCTACTGGCAATACGATAGAGAATTCTCTCGGTACTACAGGATTGGGTATAGGACTCAAGGACGCCAGTAACTTTACGCTCAGGGACAATACGATTATCTATTGTGCGCGGGGTCTCTTTATAGATAGATCACCTTTTCAACCTGACACCAACAATACCATATCAGGCAATCGTATCATCTACAACAGTGAGGGCATCCACTTTCATTCGCTGAGCCTAAACAATATCTTTACCGGCAATACCTTCAAGGGAAACATAGAGAATGTCATCAATGACTCCTATAATACCAAAATCACCCAAAACCGTTTCGACGGAAACTACTGGGATGACTATGAAGGATTTGACAAAAACCGTGACGGTATAGGTGATGGAGCCTACCACTACTATGCCTATGCCGACAAGGTTTGGCTACTCAACCCCAATGTGAAGTTTTTCTACGGATCGCCTGTCATCACTGTGCTCAATTTTCTGGCAAAACTGGCACCCTTTTCGCAGCCGGTACTGCTGGTCAAAGATGCGCACCCCAAAATGCATGAGGAGAAGATATAATGCAAAGCAACAAACCCAAGCCAAACTCCAAAGAGGAGAAGAAGCGAAGGGATTTTATGAAGCAGGTCACAGGACTTGGCGTGCTCGGTCTGGCTGCTGCCGGAGGTATCTGGGCAGCCAAAGATTTCAAGCATGAGAAACAGAGACTTAGGCCACCCGGTGCAGTCACGGAGGATCGATTCCTCACGATGTGCATCAAGTGCGGCCAATGTCTGCAGGTCTGCCCCTATGACAGCATCCTGCTTGAGGATATTGATGGCAAAGCCGGGGTGGGTACCGCTTATATAGAGCCTACAGCACGAGGCTGCTATCTCTGCGAGGCATTCCCCTGTGTACTTGCCTGTCCTACCGGTGCGCTGGATCACGAATCCAATGTCATAGAGAAAGTGCATATAGGTATGGCGATCATCATCAACGAGTCTACTTGTATCGCCTTGGAGAACAAAAAAGTCACCCAGGAGATGGTCGGCAGGATCTATGACCACACCCGAGTGATCTCTGCATCCGAAAGAGCCGATCGCAAAGTAGTAGCCCACGACAATGATCCCGAAAAGGTCATGCTGCAGAAGCAGCTTCTGCAAAAGTTGGACAAAGAGATAGGCAAAACATGCACTCTATGTGCTACCGTCTGCCCCTATGAGCCGGATCCAAGCCAGGCTATCGGCATGATCTCCAAAAACGGCGGGCTCTTCCCTGAGATACGAGAGGCCTGCGTAGGCTGTGGTGCCTGCGTAGAGGTCTGCCCTACCCAGGTCATCGCTATCAAACCATACGCTACCTACAGTGAAATCTATGGAAAAAAAGGAAAAACAGATGTATAAAAGATATCAACGGTTCGCTATGGCTTCAGCAGCTACCCTGCTACTGGTCGGGTGCTCAGGAGAAGACAGCTCCAAAGGCAGCAATCAGCAGGCATCTAGAGCCGTACAAGGTATTGTCGTCACAGAAAATGCCGTAGATACGCTCAAAAAAGAGAAGAGCAAAGAGAACAGCGGTCAATTCTATTACTCTTACAACAAGGAGAAAAACGCCAGCGCATACAACAGCGAAGACTCCAAGACGCGTACAGAACTGGATGCCTACCGAGACATTCGCTCCCCCTATGAAAGAGTGCAGGTTACCTTGATGGTCAAACAGCTCAGCCCAGACTACAGACTGCTCTGCTCCGCCTGCCATGATGACTATGCCAATGGTGTCATAGGGCCGGCACTGCTGGACAAAAATGCCACCTACATTTATGATCAGATCATGGCATTCAAAACGGGTACCAAAAAGAATGTACTCATGCAGCAGCTGGTCAATCGTATCGATGACAACAGGCTCAAAGCCATCGCCAAAGAAGTAGAAAGATTCAACAGACAAATACTAGAAATGAGGAGCAAATAACCATGAAACATCTCATCGCAGCCATTGCAACTATCCTAGCACTAGGCAGTGCTTACCTTGTATACCAGTCAGACATAGAGGTTAATAAACTACATTTTGTACAAAAAACCATCGCCAAATCCGAAGTCAAAGTCCACCTAGGCAACAGCACCATCACGCCTATAGTGAACAAGCAGCCCGCCCAAGCCACAGATGAGGAGGTTGCCCAAGCCCAAGCCAAAAAGAAAAAAGAGCTAGACGACAAACTCAATGCACTCAAAGAGAAAGCAGGCAATATGGCTGCCTTCAAAGTCAGTCCACTCTACAAGCAGAAGTGTTCCTCTTGCCACGGCGTCAATGGCGGCGGCATCATAGGCCCCAAGCTGATAGGACAAAGTGCGGAGACTGTACTCAAGGATCTTAGAGAGTTCAAATCAGGCGCACGCAAAAACTATGTCATGTATGGACTGCTCAACAAAATGACAGACGAACAGCTCAAGACGCTTGCTGATGAGATCGGCACCTTTGCCGACAAACTCAAAGCCCAACGGTAAGCCTAAGGAGAGATCATGGATCGCTACAACAGCAGTATCAGGGATATCATCAATGCACCCCTGCTCAGCACACTGTACCACAAAAACAAAAACGGCAAAACCAGACTCACTATCAGAGCCTGGAGATGGCTGAGTGTTATTGTGATCAATCTGCTCTTTTTTCTGTCATTTCATATCGATATCCAGATGCTTGAGGGCACGCTCAACGGATCCAGACTCTTTGGATTTCATCTGATCGATCCCTTCACCGCACTGGAGATCTTTGCCGCCGAACACCACTTTCATATCAATGTGATCATCGGCTCCGTGACACTGATAGCATTTTATTTTTTGGTTGGAGGCAAGGCTTACTGCTCATGGGTATGCCCCTATGGGCTACTCAGCGAGATAGGTGAACGCATCCATCAGATACTGATACGCAAAAAGATCATCAAAGAGCACAAGTTTAATCACAATGTCAGGTTTGTCTTTTGGATTATCTTCCTCGCTGCTGCTGCTATAGACGGCTATCTTGTTTTTGAGATGCTTAACCCTATCGGCTATTTTAGCCGCTTTATCACCTATGGTTGGAGTCTGGGTGCCGTGTGGATA
>CAMZLC010000015.1 GCA_947311605.1 uncultured Sulfurovum sp. | reverse complement strand
AGGAAACTGCAAGCGTCACCAAGAGCTCGTCACCGTAGCGATCAAGAGAGCCAGACAAACTGCGCTGATTCCCTATGTCGTAGACAGAAAAAAGGTCATCGAAAATCCTTTTGAGATCATTCGATAAGCCCGCTATCTTCCCTGGTGGCACCTTTTGCCACTAGACATCCCTACTCTTTGACATCTCTCTTACTTTTTTCTGATACAATACATTAATTCACGATTTTTGTCATAGTTTTGACATATCTACTCACAAAGGAACCAAGATGAAACATCCATACAGACTTCTGCTGACACTTTTTAGTGCTATTGTTTTGATTGGCTGCGGAGGCAGTGGGAACAGTGGGAACAGTGGGAACGGAGGGAACGGAGGTGCTGCATCTTCCAAAACAATCGCTATTACTGAGGATAACCAAGTAAGCATCTTGGGAAAGGGTGCCATCCATGCGACCGTCAATATAGGCACCAGACCCAAAAGCCTCTATCTGCTGTTAAGCAATGGCAGCCAAAGCCAACCCGACTCTCCAAGTATTACCCATAATGCCAAAGCAGTCCCAACCCAAAGGAATAAAAGATTCACTGCGCCTACCCTCACAAAACGACCAATGATGCTTCATAGCTCTAGGTATATACAAGAATTCGACTCAAAGCTTAAAAAACTGCTTCACAAAAATAAGCCTAGCAAATACTGGATGAGGAATATTAAAATAGCGCCAAAAACACATAAAGATGTTGCCAATTCCAGTAAACTAAAATTTTGCACCAATATAGATCGAAACACTGGCGACTGCACAAATAAAACCAATGCAACAGCCAGAAAAGTTCTTTCTAATATCCATACTCAATTTGGAAAAAAGACATTAAATATTTGGGTCTCTGATGACAGCTTTGGCATTGGCTGCCCCAAAGCAAAATGTGTCACACAGGCTATGGTGGATACTCTTGCAAACAGCTTCCTGAAGGCTGGTGATGATAACGATATCTATGATTGGGATACCAATATTTTCGGGGAGGAGTGGGGAGATGATGCCTCTTCTCAATACAGTGCGCTGATCTCTGACAACAATGAAATCACCATATTGCTGACTGATATAGACAATGACAACAGTCCTTCAGGCGGTATCATCGGGTATTTTTATCCGAAAGACACCTTTAAAAAATCTGAACTGAACGGATCAAATGAGCGCATGATGCTCTACGCAGATGCCGTGATGTTTGCCAACACTGATGGTGACGGATTTTGGCAAAAAGAGATGTACTCGACGCTGGCACACGAATTTCAACACATGATACACTATTATCAAAAAACGATTCTGTTGACCGATCCAGACAGTGGCGATGAGGAAGATACCTGGATCAATGAGATGCTCTCAGAGACCATGGAAGATCTCATCGCTACCAAGATTCAACATATAGGACCAAGAGGTGTCGATCCAAATGATGGGTCTGCCGGAAGCGATGGCAATACAAAAGGAAGGTATGCACTTTTCAATGAAAATAATACACTTTCTCTAATAGAAAATAGTGGCCCTATAGATCAAGACACAGGGCAACCGACTTTTGGAATCAATGACTACTCCAAGGTCAGTGCCTTTGGCACCTTTCTGACTAGAAATTACGGAGGCGCGAAAATCCTACATGACATCATGAAAAACAACAAACTTCATGAAGATGCTGTGATGTATGCCATCCACAAGGTTCCAGGCAATGAGAGCAAAACCTTTGATGAGATGCTCAAAGAGTGGGGCGTGGCGGTTCTACTTTCGGATCAGGACAATCTTGACCCCAACAAACCTACCTACAATACAGGAGATTTTACCCCCACTACCTACAAACACAGCACTTATGAATTGGGCTCAATCAATTTCTTCAACTATGGCCCCCAGCCATATTTTTCAAATTGCAGCAGCATCCAAGCAGGGGCAAACTGCTACTACAAAGTAGGTGACAATCTCACTGGAACAGTGACGATAGATCTCAGTCTTGGCGCAGATGCAGAAGCGACACTGATAGCAAAATAGGAGCAATAGATATGATGAAGCAGATTCTTTTAGGATGCGTAGTATGGGGGGCAGTGATGGGGTGCGCAAAAAGCAGCGACCTTGATCTGGAAGGCGGACTCTATATGAAAGGCTCGACTCCCCACAGCTACATGGTGATAGAAGACCAGAAAAGCCATAAAAGTTACAAAATAAAGAACCCGAAAGCATTCAACCTGGCTCACAGACAAAATGAGAGCGTCAAGATCACAGCCAAGTTTCTCAAAAAAGCCATAGGGCCAGGATTTCCCGCAGTCATAGAGGTGCTCTCGGTCAAAAACTAGAAGCTAAACTGCTCCCCTAGGTAATATCTGCGCACATTTTCATCTGCAGCGATCGCTTCGCTGCTGCCGGATGCCAGCATCTCACCCTCTCGCATCACATAGGCTCTATGGCAGATGCCCAAAGTCTCCCGTACATTGTGGTCCGTGATCAGCACCCCGATCCCCAGCTCCGTCAGCTGCCTGATGATCTCCTGTATATCGATCACGGCGATGGGGTCTACCCCGGCAAAAGGCTCATCCAGCAGGAGAAACTTGGGCTTGCCCACCAGTGCTCTGGCGATCTCTACCCTCCGCCGCTCTCCACCGCTGAGCTGGATACCGACACGCTTTCTGATCGGTTCGATATTGAAAAGCTCCAGCAGTTTCTCGATACGGCTGTGCTGCTCCTCTTTATTCAGTCTCGCCGCCTCCGCCGCCATCAGGAGATTCTCCTCCACACTCAGATCCTTGAAGATACTGGACTCCTGCGGCAGATATCCGATCCCCAGTCTCGCCCTCGCACTGAGTGCCAATCCCGTAATCTCCTCTCCATCCAGCAGCACCTTTCCATCACTGGCGGCAGTCAATCCACAGATCATATAGAACGTCGTGGTCTTGCCTGCGCCATTGGGACCTAGCAGTCCTACCACTTCTCCACTGCCTACCTCCAGAGAGATATCCTTGACGATCGTGGCTTTTTTGATCTTTTTGGAGAGGTGGATCGCCTGTAGTTTATGCATCTGCGCCCTTTATCCTGTAGTGTCTCTGCTTGGCCGTCGCCTCTATCTCTATCAGTGTCACGGCATATCCCGCACCCTCCAGAAGTGCCTTAAGGGTCTCGCTCCCCCACTCCACAAGATGCCAGCCCTCCCTTTCAAACTCCTCGAAGAGTCCCAATGCCATAAACTCTTCATGGGAGATCCGGTAGAGATCGTAGTGATAGAGCCCTTTGCCATAGGCATGCTGGAGCGAAAAGGTAGGAGAGGTCGCCTCCCCCTCTATGCCTCGGGATCGGGCGATCGCCTGCACCAGCGTCGTTTTGCCTGCTGCCAGATCACCCCGCAGAAAGATCACGGCATCGGCAGATATACGCTCCTCAAGAGAGGCAACTACCTGATCCAATTCCTGCAGTGAAGCGATAATGCTTTGTGTCATTGTCTATACATTTTCTGACGCAATCCTACGCCAGTTTCCGGGAGACCTCGGCGATCTTCTCCAGATGCACCTTGGCCATGCCGCTCTCTAGTCCTGCCCTGACGATCTCAAACGCCTCCTGCATATCTCTGGCTCTGCCATCGGCATAGAGCGCAAACCCTGCATTGAGCGTCACGATATCTCTCTGGGCATCTGTCGCCTCTCCGGAGAAGATCGCTCTGGTGATCTTGGCATTGTCGATCGCATCACCCCCCAGGATCGCCTCCTTGGGTGCCGGTGCAAAGCCCCACTCCTGCGGATCGATGACCCCCTCGGAGATCACGCCGTTGGCGACATAGGCAAACTGTGTGGTAGTCGCCAGGGAGATTTCATCCATGCCATCATCACTGCTGACCACATAGGCACGGGTCACCTCCAACGCCTTGAGCGCCTCTGCGATACGCCCGATATAGTCTGGGGAAAATACACCCAGCAGATACTTTTTGGCACCTGCGGGATTGGTGAGAGGGCCGAGGATATTGAAGATCGTTCGGTAGGCGATGGATTTGCGTATCGGCATGAGGTGCTTCATCACCGGGTGGTGGTTCATCGCGAAGATGAAGCAAAATCCCGTCTCTTCCAGCATCTGTACCTGCTGCTGTGGCGTGAGATTCAGATGGATCCCCAGCACATCCAGCACATCTGCCGCACCTGATTTGCTGGTGATGCTACGACTGCCGTGCTTGGCAACTACTGAGCCTAGAGATGCCAACAGCAGCGACACCGTGGTCGAGATATTGAAACTCCCGCTCTTGTCACCGCCGGTACCGACCACATCGATCGCCTGCTCTCTGAGTGCTTCAGGTATCGGAAGCTTGATGGAGTGTGCACGCATGGTAGAGGCTGCCGTGGCGATCTCGCCGGGCGTCTCCCCTTTTTCATACAGTTCGATCAGGAAGCTGCGCGCCTCCTCCCACTCCATCTCATTGTTGAAAAGTTTTTCAAACTTCTCTTTGGGACTGTGCGCTGACATAGGATCTCCTTCTTATAATACTTTGACAAAGTCTTCTTTTTGACTTTTAGGAATGGATTTGGTCTTGGGGATCTGCAGTACCTCGTAGTGTTTGGCACCCTTGAGATACTCGATCGTGACCTTGTCGCCTACCTTGAGGTCTTTGGAGGCCTTGGCTTTCATACCGTTGACAAAGACCACGCCGGACTTGAGCATATCGGTCGCGATCGTGCGGCGCTTGACCACATTGGTGGCACTGAGCCATTTGTCTACTCTCACTGCTTGAACTCCTGTTCCGCCTTCTTGGCGATATGCAGACCCGTAAGCGACAGCGCCTCGCCGGCAATATAGCCGCCATCTCTCAGCGTCTGAAAAACCTTTGTGGCCTCAGCCCTGTCATACATACCCGTCTCTACCAGCATCTCCCTCACCTCATCCAGTGTTTCATCGGGCTGTTTCTTCAGCACGCCCAGAAGCGTCACTCGGTGCACAATATCCAACTCACCACCACCCATTCAAAACTCCAAATCTACCATGCATTCTTCTTGTGCGTGATTACGCACCCTACGCGATCAATGCAGCTCATCATTGAGTTTTACCTCTCTGGTACTTCTTCGTGCGATGGTCTCGCCTGTCAGAGAGTTCTGTCTGTAGTGGATACCGTTGAGCCCCTGGAGCTCTGCGCCCTTGAATGTACTTTTCTCT
>CAMZLC010000014.1 GCA_947311605.1 uncultured Sulfurovum sp. | reverse complement strand
GAAAAACCTTCATATTCGAGGCACGGAAATTTATAATCTTTTCAGCGTACTAAGGTACGTTGAAAAGATTATAAATTTGCAGTAACGAAGAAGATGAAGAGTTTTTACGAGTCCATCAAAATTGGCAAACTTGTATTATTCGGGCTTATTCGTGAATCGCGGATGAAGCAAACAATTCAAGCAACAACATATCGATTTCTACCATTTTCTTTTGCTTTATAAAGCGCCCGATCGGCACCAGACATTACTGTTTCCAGAACACAATCCGGATCAGCCGGAACCTTGATCAATCCAATGGAAACAGTTACCACTCCAAAGGGTTGGTTCCCTTTATGAGAAATGGCCAGATCTTCAATGGTGGCTCGCATCCTGTTCACCAGACGTTCTGCTTTTTTGAGCTCTGACTCGTTGGAAATGAAACAAAATTCCTCACCACCGATGCGAAAACAATAATCTCCTTCCCTTTGTAAAACGTTATTCATAACTTCAGCGATCTGCTGCAATACCAGATCCCCTTGAGGATGTCCGTAAGTATCATTGTAACGCTTAAAATAATCCACATCCAGCATACCTAGATACAAACATCTTCGATAACGGAGTGTATTTCGTAATTCTCTGGGAAAAACGGTATAAAAATGGCGACGATTGTACAAGCCGGTAAGTTGGTCAGTAACTGAAAGTTTTGCCACCGTTGCATAATGTTTCTGATCATAAAGATAAAACGCACGATTAAAATAAAGCATAAGCAGAATAGCAACGGTTGTTCCACCAAAAACAATGCCGCCCTGCATCAGATATTTATCCTGCCGTGCCTGTACCCTTGATGTCAGCATTGCTATACCCGCGAAATAGGGTGTGGTGAGAAGTTCGATGGTATGGGTTGCCAGTTGAAAAAACATTACCGGATGCATATTTTGGCAGCTATCTTTATCTTTTATAAGGCTACACTCCTCAAAAAGCCGGAGAATATCTGCATCAAGTTCGTCAGGAATCAAACGCAGCTCATCTGTCATGTCTGATGCAACTTTCGCTATAATTGCCTGGGCATTTCTAATATTTTCAACTCTTGTCTGGATAGCTGAAAGATAACTCTGCAGGAGTTCATACTCCTCCCTGCTCGCAACACCCTTAGAAATAAAACCACTCCCGGTTCCACGGACACGACCGATAGACTCTGCAAGATAAGGTATTTGTTTGTCGAGGATATCTATCAAGTAGTAAGTGTCCAGTTCCGGGTCAAGAATCAAATTGGATCGATCTGCAGTGAGCTGCATCAACTGGAGAATCCCGGTAATAAGATTGCTGTACTTTGTAAAGAGATCCAAACGTTGTGCGTAAGGGAGATCCACTTGAAAAAGCGTCTGTGCCTGGTCATACAGGAAATCGGATTCAGTCGCCAAATGAAACTCTTTCACTTTTTGCATCCAGGTCTGTTGATGGAATCTGTCAAGAAATTGATTTTCCAATCTCTTCAGATTTTCACGGCTTTCACCATCTTTCCAGAGGGCAATTTGGGTATATCCTCTAATTTTCTGGAGTTCAGTCAAGCCACCATACAGATATTCAATCGCCTCTATACCAATAAGTTCTTTTTGGGTAAACTCATACTGTTTAATTTGGTCGAAAACAGAAAAAGAGAGCGTCACTGAGAGCAAAATAATGGGAATGATCGTGGCAAGTAAATAACGTCTAAGATTTGACTTGTTTTCTTTTTCGTGACCCATGAGCTCTGTACTGTTGTTCCTTTTTAAAAGTGATGGACTCGTAAAAACTCTTCATCTTCTTCGTTACTGCAAATTTATAATCTTTTCAACGTACCGTAGTACGCCGAAAAGATTATAAATTTCCGTGCCTCGAATATGAAGGTTTTCGAAGTCTACGCTTATCTCCAAGTCCATCCTGTTTTTGACCTTTTTACGAGGTCATCAAAAGTGATAAACTCGTAAAAAGCTTCATATGCGAGACGCACATTTTTTATTTAATTTCGGCGTACTGAGGTATCTTTAAATTAAACAAAAAAATGTAGCAACGAAGCAGATGGAGAGTTTTTACGACGCCATCAAAAGTGGCTGATGATTATAAAATATCAGAATTCGGAAAAGAAGTAAAACAACATCCCAATCTTCTCCGTACTCCAGAAAGGGAGAGAAGGCATCAGATTTTCTGCCGAACTTTCCACCTGAGCAGCATATAAGCTGCGAGCCCATAAAACAGGGCCAGCAAGCTAAGGTGGGTGACAAGGGGAATAATCTGTGACAGTTCAGCACCATTTTGATTGAGAAGAACAAATGCTTTGATGGCTGGAATTGCCGGAATAAGCTGAAGTACGTTGAGGATTGGTAGCGGTATAGCACTTTCCGGCCAGACGAATCCTGAGCCAAAGACTATTGGCATGGAGCTCAGCAGGACAATCAGAGTAGCAATTTCTCGTCTCGGGAAAACCGTACCAAGGCTAATCCCCAAAAATATGGTGGAAAGAAGAAAGGGAATCATAAGCAATAGCAGGTTGCCAATGGTTGCCAGTCGTGGAATGTCATAAAACTGAAAAGCTGGCCCGAAATAATAGAGCGAAAGAACAACATAAATTGTGAAGAAAATAGCGGTCCTGACCAGTAACAAAGTTGATGCGGATCTGTTCTGCCAATAGAGTTTTGTCCCGGATTTTAATTGTTCATTGTCAGTCCCGCCAAGGATCCCTGTACCCATGATCAGCGTCTGATGGAGAATGAGTACAAAGACTGCCGGAATAACATAATTCACATAAGCGCCAGCTTCATTGAACAACGCATGCAGGCCAATACCAATTGCATTGTATTGCTGTTTAGCAAGTTCCATCGCCTGACCAGACATCAAAAGACGTGTGACTGTTACTTCTGCTGCCAGGGTTTTTCCTGCCATGACCATCCCTTCAAGTACCGTTCCGTAAACAAGAAAATAGCTGGCATCTCCAGCGTAAGACAAGGTTGGGCTCTTTCCCTGAAGGAGATCCCTGTAAAAATGATTTGGGATCACAAGGATTCCAGCCAGTTTATTCTGTATCATTTCTTCTTTTGCCTGAGCCAGAGAATAGGCCTGACTAATAATATCAACCTGCGGTGTAGCATCAACCATACGAATCAAGTGGCGACTGAGCCCACTGCCATCAAGATCAACAACAACCACTGTTTGCTCTCGGGGGAGTTGTTTGGCATAAGGCAGCGGATAGAGAAAACTATAAAAGAGAACTCCTCCAAAAACAGTGAGCAGTAGAGCATGATTTGTGAAAACAGCACGTAATTCGTATCGAACAAGTTCTCGGAGTTTCATCAGGTAACCCGCCTTGGTGTATGTACGGTTTTGTACGCCAGTAAAAGAGTTATCAGGGCAGGAAGAATAAAGAGTGCAAGGTTTTGCAATTGCGGTTGGGACAAGGATAGAGGGGCACCATAATTAACCTGGGCTATCTGAACATCAATATAGTGACTCACCGGCAGCAGATTACGCCACATTCTGGCCGGCAAGGTCATGTCCGTGGCCGGGAAGGTAACCCCCATAAAGGCAAGCCCCGGAGCTGCATAGGCCGCAGCAATCCCGAGGCTACGGGCAGGATCTTTACTGAGAAAAAAGAGGAGTGCCCCCACTGACTGACAGGCACAAACCGTCAATAATTGGCAAAATATCAGGTATCCGAGATTTCCATGCATGGGCCAACCAAGATAAATAAACATGGTCAAAAGATAGGATATTCCATGCAGCCAGAATAAGAGGGTATAGGGAACAAGCTTGGAGAAAAGAGCCCGGACAGGCCTAAGTCCCAGCCAGGAGGCAAGCCCTTCACGTCTCAGTTCTGCCGCGATACAAAGCACTGTGGTCATAACAATAAATATCTGCCACAACGCTGGAATAATCGCCGAAGCCAGAAACTGGGCATAGTTATTATTTTGATTAAACAACGGTTTCATCTGGCTGCTTATGGGAACTGCAGCAGCCATTGCCTGACCAACAACAGGGCTCTTTGTACTGAGATTTTTTACGGTGTCTATTTGTGCAACGAATGTTGTATGTACTCCAAGAACAGAAGATTTAACAAGTTTACCGATGAGCAAAAACTGATTGTTATAGAATGCTTCAACCTCTGGAACACGGCCTCGGATCATATCCTTTTCCATGTCTTTTGGAAAAAGAATCAGCCCATAAATTGCACCGCCACGCAGAGCAGCAATTCCCTCCTGAAGAGACGGGTACGATTCTTTTACAGCAAGGGTCGGGCTGGCATCGTAATACCTTGTCATAGCACGTGAAAGCCTGCTCTGATCCAGATCAACAATCCCTATGGACAGATCCCTTGCCAGCCCTTGTGAAAAAATCAGATAAATAATCAGAAAGCAAAGGGGAGGTAGCCAGCTGACAAGTGACAACAGCCATGGATCACCGATCAGATGCTGCCACTCTGAAAACTGTTTTGTTGGGCTTGTTGTAGAAGACATTAGTGCCTTACTCCTGAAAAGCTGCAATAAAAAACAAGAAAACCAAAGTGTTTCAAACTCAAATTATTAGCACAAGCAACAAGGCACTTATTTGCAGTTCACCTGCATTAGTCTGCAATAATAACACTCATACCAACACGAAGATTATCAATTGGCTGTAATGGACGTGCTTCAATTTCAAAAGTGCGCATATCAAACCCCTTGCTGCTATTGGTTGCACGCCATATGGCGAAATCACCCATCACTGCCACATAGTCCACTTTAAAAGTGTGGCGTGATTTCCCAAGTGCAGGAATATGAACCTGGAATTCCCGGTCTTTCTTAAAATTACTCAGCATATCTTCACGAATATGAAATACTGCCCAGCTATCAGCCATATCAAGAATTGTCACCACCGGAAATCCCTGTGGGGCAAGTTCTCCACTCTGGAGCAGGATCTGTGACACTTCTCCAGAGTGCCAGCTTTTAACCCGGGTATCAGCTGCATAAGCCTCAACTTCGGCAACAGCGCCTGCTGCCATACGTGCTTTTCCGGCAGCCGCTTTTTTAGTTCCTTCTCTGGCACCTTCCTTTGCCATTTTATAGAGCTGAAGTGCTGCATTCTCGGTTAACCTGGCAGCTTTTAGTTTAGTCCTTGTTTCATCCATTTTTTGCTCGGCAACAACACCACCAATAAACAGATTTTCTATTCGTTTAGAGGTCTTTTCAAGAAGTTCTGTGGCAGCTTTTGCCTGTTGCCATTTATCTCTGGCTATGGCAATCTCCTGGTCACGAGATCCTTTATGCGCTTGCTCAGACATTGCTTTTGCTGCATCCTCGCCAGCTTTTGCCTGTTCAAGCTTCGCCTCTATTTCCGGACTGTAAATAGTAAAAATAAGCTGCCCCTTTTGTACAGAGTCACCCTTTTTGACAAGGATCTGGTCTA
Organism: uncultured Sulfurovum sp.; assembly: GCA_947311605.1. Lineage (GTDB taxonomy): Bacteria > Campylobacterota > Campylobacteria > Campylobacterales > Sulfurovaceae > JAAXPZ01. Next base: position 1,496 of record CAMZLC010000014.1, on the reverse strand, counting down.
TTCTTCCCGGGACTTTTGAGGAAATACTATATTGCCGGGCTTCGATCTGCCCTTGAATAACAGGAGCTATCGGTTGATAAGCCAGCCAGAAGTTGTAACAGAGCCACCCTACTCCAGCGGTCGCAAATAGAATAAAAAATAGTGTTTTAATTGTGCGCATGAGCTGATCCTTTACAGATAATGAAGACGAGTGCAGTATATATGTTACTGTGCGCGTTCCTGATAAGAAGAAAATTCATTTAATTCGCCACTAACTGCCAGGATTCCGGCAAGCTTCGTGACATATGTATAAGCTGCATGAGAACGCTGAGTCTTAACGGATGCCACATAGAGTCTCGCATCAATCACGTCAAGGGACGTGGCTAGCCCCTGATCAAAGGCTTTTTCCCGTAACTCAAGGGTTTTTTCTGCAAGCTTGAGGCTGGATGCCAAACCATTATGTTCAGCTATCGCCTGTGTTGCCTGGCGATAGGTCCTTTCCACAAGAAGGGATAAATCCTGCCTGGCCTGTTTACGCAGAGCATAAACTTTAGAAACAAGACTTTTTGCTGCCTGTCGCTTACCACCCCGGCCTGAACGATCAAGCAGTGGTACACTGAGTGCTAAGCCGACAAACCAGTCTGGTTCCAGGTCTGAAATAAGGTTATCCTCTTCATAGAGATTGTAATTACCAAGCAGAGCAATTTCCGGATAATATTTTCCTTCTTCAACTTTTGCAACACCCGCAGCCATCTCCTCTTTGGCATCAAGTATTGCAAGACCGGGATACCCGGCAAGGGTTTTTTGAATAAAGATATCAAGTGGCGGGAGCTGCGGATTGATAAACAACGGACTACTGGGAGAAACAGGCACCCGCTCCTGGAGCATGCTGGTGAGACCAGCTTGTGCAATGAGCAGTTCATTGGCCGACTTTTCCTGGTCCACCCGGGCTTTGTCACAGGCTGCCTCAGCCTGAAGTCTTTCCACTTCGGCAATTTGCCCATTATCAACCAGCAGCTGTGCATGCTGCAGGTGAATTTTTAAACTCTCCACAACCTCGGTTCGGGTATCGAGTAATTGTCGCACCAATACCACTGCAAAATAGCGGGCACAGAGCGTTTCAAACTGTTCATACAGTTTTAAGGCACGTCGCTGTTTTGTTTCAGCAAGGGATGCCTCAGCAATATTCTGGGCAGCAGCTATTCTGCCACCGGTAAAGAGCGGCCATAAAACATTTAATGATGCTTTGCTGATATCACGATCACTAAGAGTTGAAGTAAGACCATGTTCAATCGCTCCAGCCGAGAGGCCAAGACTCTGAACAAGTGATCCAAGTTGGGCTCCTATCAAATCTCCTGCAGGCATACTGTCCAGAACTGCCTGGGGACTAAGTTCAGAACTCCTGACTTAGCGGGAATTAGAATGACACCTTTTTGCTAATTTTTAACGAAATATTGCCGTTTGGTGTCGGGAAGAACTTTGGTACTGTTATGTAACAAGCTGTTTTGTTAGTGCTT
>CAMZLC010000013.1 GCA_947311605.1 uncultured Sulfurovum sp. | reverse complement strand
TAGTCATATTTGATGGCGAAAATGGAGACAAGCATGAAAAAACCGATCGAGACCATGCCCATAGCAATGATACCGATAAGCAGCCTGGTTTTTCTGGAAAATTTGAGACGGTTGAGATAGTCGTTTGCACTGGCGTAGAGGCTCCTCATCGCCTCTCCTTGTCAAGGAGTCGGAACTTTCCGTCCTCAAATACCGACAGGTAGACCTGGTTGAGAAGCTGCGTATGTCGGTAGGCGATAGGAAGATCGCCGATAGCACCGGGATGGATCGCCTTGAGTCTGCGGATAAACCTTTGGCGTGTAATGGCTCCTGGGATATCCCTGAGTGCTGAGACTACCGCTTTGGCCGCTAGGAAGGATTCGAAGGAGGCGTAGGAGGGGTGGGCACTGGGATAGTATGTGGCGAGTATCTCCCGGTAGCTGTTGGCTACGCCAAGCTGCCTGTCATCATAGGAGGGTACAGTCAGAGAGAAGTAGATATTCTCTCCCCGGTAGTCAAGCTCCCGGATCAATGCATCGGCATTGACGAATGAGATAGGCGCAAAGAGGGTGTGTGTGGCAGCATGTTTGCGCCAGGAGCGGATGAAGTGCGCTGTAGGTTTGTAGGCACCGACCAGGAGGATCGCTTCTGGTCGTGCGAGGCTGATCTCATGCAGTGCCTGCGCTATGGAGAGTGTGTTGCGCCGATAGGTACCTTCGGCGGAGAGTGTGAGTTTCCGCTTTTTCAGTGCTTTGACCGCTGCATTGTAGCCTGCGATACCATAGTCGTCATTTTGGTAAAAAACGGCAAACCGTCTGATCTTTTTTTGCTGATAGAGATAGGCGACGATATGGTCGATCTCCTCTCCATAAGAGCTCCTGAAGTTGACAATATGGGGGTTGTCGCCTCTTCTGAAGACTGCTGCGCCGGTATAAGGAGCGATCAGGGGTACTTCCCCTATCATGGGAAGGATCGCTTTTGTCGTTGGAGTGCCGACGAAGCCAAAAAGGGCAAAGACCCTGTCTTCATGAATGAGTTTTTCCGTATTTTGTATGGTGTTCTGCGGCTCATACTTGTCGTCATAGTGCAGGAAGCGGATCGGCTTGTCGTGGATACCGCCATGGGCATTGGCATACTTGAAATAGGCATCTGCACCCTCCAATACCTCCTGCCCCAGCTCTTTGTTGATCCCGGTGAGAGGCAGGGAGGCACCCAGTGTGATTTGTTCCCAGCTTTTTTCATAGGCAAAGAGAGAGTAGAGTGCAGCAAGCAAGAATAACACTGCCCCTGCTGCAAGTGTGATTTTTTTCATGGTTTATTATACTGAAACTATCTGGAAATAATGCAACCAAAGAGAAATCTTTTTAACCTCTTTAAGAACTGCATAAGCTGCAAGAGCCTATACTTTGATAAAGTTTTCTTTACCGAATGGAGGCATGATGGAAAAAGAGTATCTGTATCTAAGCGACACACCCTTGGCGTTCCCGCTGGATGAATCGATAGAGATCGTTTCGCAAGAGTCTGATCTGGGGATCGAACGTAGCCAGTACATCGTGTCCAACAAGATGACCGTAGCCAGCCAGCTCTATGCACATGAGATAGACTACTATGTAAAAAACACCCAGGATACACTGGCCGCACAGATTCAGAATATCAAAAAACTCTATGATGTCAGAGCCTCTGTCTATGACCTGGCACAGGATATGGACTACAGTCAGGAGGTCGGTAAAAAAATATTGATCATTCTCGGAGAAAAAAGCTCCGAATTGAAAGAGCGCTTGACTGCCGACGGTTTCACCTGTCTGGTGCTGGCAGCAGAGGAGGTCACGGATGTCCAAGGGCATATAGGCGGACTCTCTGTGACGACGACCAAGCTGATGCGCGGCGACCTGCAGGTGGACCAGATCATCTGGGCACAGGCTCCGGACTTTGCGATGAAGCAGAGCGGGGTATATGATCCTACTGATATAGGTTGGGAGACGGCGGTCGAAAAGCTCTATGCCAACAGTGATGCATTTCACTACAAAAACTATGTGCAGTACGACCCTGAGATCTGCCAATATCAGGGAAGACTGCTCAAAGAGACCTGCGGCAAGTGCGAAGAGGTCTGCCCCAGCGTAGCGATCACCAAGACAGATGAAGACAAGCAGCTGCACTTTTCTGATGTGGACTGTCATGGCTGTGGCGGCTGCGTCTCTGTCTGCCCGTCGGGTGCCCTGGATTTTACCCAGATGCCCAGAGAGGCTTTTTATACGGCTGCCTCCTTCTATACCGGACACAGTGCGCTGATCCTTCCTGCTCAGGTAGCGTTGCCTGATCTACCATTGCCTGAGGGGGTGCTGCCTCTGGGGATTGAGGGGAGAAAATATCTACATGAAGCACATCTGCTGACGCTGCTGCAAAAGAGCGGAAGATCGGTGGTCTTTTATACGGACTTCGTCTCCAAGGGTACAGGGGATGCTATCCGTCTCATCAATGAGATATTTGAGAGAAAATACCACAAGAGGGCTGTTTTTGTCTGCATGAATGCCGGGGAGCTGCAGGAGGCACTTGGTCAGATCGAGGATCTGGAGGCGTGCAGGTTTGATATGCATGATGAGGGGCTGCGGAAGCGAGAGCTTTTTACCTACCGTCTCGCGCATTTGGTCGGCGAAGAGGATCTGGGTGTGGTGGAGACAGGTGAGCATATCCATTACGGCAATCTCGTGATCAACGAGGATGCCTGTACCCTCTGCATGAGCTGCGTAGGGGTCTGCAATGTCGCAGCCCTCACGGCACATCCGGAGGATCAGACGCTCAAGTTCAACCCCTCGCTCTGTACCAACTGCGGCTACTGTGAGGTGGCTTGTCCAGAGAAAGACTGCCTGAGCGTGGTCTATGACAGGTTCACGCTGGCACCGGAATATTTCACCAAAAACACCATGGCACATGATGAACTTTTCGCCTGCGTAGAGTGCGGGGTGGAGTTTGCAACCCAAAAAGCCATAGAGAAGATCGCTACGATGATGACACCGAGATTTGGGGACAATGCGGCGAAGATACGCACGCTCTACTGCTGTGCGGACTGCAAACCCAAAGTGATGCTCCAGGCAGAGATCGACCAAAACAACAGGGAGAGAGAGAATGGATAAAAAAGCAGTGGACGCGGCACGATCGCTCTATTATGGACTCTTTAGCAAGATGCTGGTGTTTTCCGAGGCAGAGAATCGCTTTGAGGGACTCAAAGAGGCACTGGAGGTCATGGCTGCCAATCCGATGGATACCAACTCCGGTGAGGCGCTCAAAGAGCTGCAGGTCTATATGAACGATGAGGGCTATGCCCTGCTGGCAGAGGAGTACGATATGATCTTCCATGATCCGGAAAATCCGATCGTGCGTACAACAGCCTCCTTTTACGCAGAGGGGCTGGAGAGCGGTAAGAAGCTGGTGGAGGTGCGCCAGTTTGTCGCCAAGACCCGCATCCGCCGTGATGAGAAGCAGTTTAGGGAGCCGGAGGACAGTATCGGGTTTTTGATGACCTTTATGCATGAGCTGATAGAGCTGGTGATCTCCGGTGAGGCCTCCTATCTTCCCGTCCAGCACTGCCTCTTCGATGAAGTGCTCAACCTCTTTTTGGATCGTTTTGTGCCCAATCTCTATGAGCATCCCTCCGCCAATGCCTACAAATCTCTGGCGATCGTGATGCATGCGTTTGTGGCGTTCGAGCGACTCTACTTCGGTCTTGGCAAACCAGAGGCACCAGAGACAGAGACCAAGCAGAGTACTTCTTGTGATTTCATCTCGGACAAAGAGGCCAAGCGCAGGGCAGAGAACAGGATCGCCAGATCAGCAGATACGCTGGTGGCGAGTTGTTCGCTGGAAAATGATGATGATTCCGAGGGGATCTTGGAGCAGTAGCCAGAGATAGGCTACAAAAGGGAATGTGTTTTTAGCCTCCCACATTCCCTTCTGTAGCCTATTTTGATCGGCTAGAATAGGCTAAATACAGTAAAGGAGGATAACATGCAGAAAGAAAGACGCGGTTTCTTGAGAAAACTTGCAGGCGCAGGTGCCGTTGCAGCGACAGCAGGCGTAGCCACAGCAGTTGCAGGCGAGAAAAAAGAGACGCAGAGTTCTGGCGGTGTGGTTGTAGGGAGCTCTCCCAAAAAAGAGATACTTTACAAAAAGACCGAGGCATGGGACGAGTATTATGGTGCTGCCGTATAGGGTAGTCAAGTGAGTCAGGAAAAAGGAGAGTTTATAGTATGAACAGAGATACTCAAAAAGCGCTCTCGACCAAAGTAGGTCGTCGTTCATTTCTGAAGATGGCAGGAATCGCAGGGGCATTTGGTGCTACCAGCATGGTTTCCGCAGCAGGAGTGACAAGAGCAGCAACGGAAGAAGAGGTCAAGAACCCATTCCCCGGATCCAAAAGCGTGAAAACCGTCTGTACAGCTTGTTCTGTAGGATGTGGTATTATCGCCGAGGTACAAAATGGTGTATGGGTACGACAAGAGGTAGCACAGGATCACCCTGTAAGTCTAGGTGGACACTGTTGTAAAGGTGCCGATATGATCGATATGGTCAGATCAGAGGTGAGACTCAAGCATCCAATGGTCAAAGAGGGCGGCAAATGGAAGCGTATCAGTTGGGATACGGCGTATGAGCGCATCTCCAGCAAGCTTAAAAGCATCAGAGAAAAAGAGGGCCCAGATGCAACGATCTTCCTGGGGTCAGCTAAAATGGGTACCGAGCAGGCATATTACTTTAGAAAATTTGCTGCAATGTACGGTACCAACAATATAGATCACCAAGCTCGAATCTGACATAGTGCAACAGTCGCCGGTGTGGCGAATACATGGGGTTATGGCGCTATGACCAATCATCTTGGTGATATACAGAATGCAAAAGCAATTATTATCTTTGGAGCGAACCCAGCGGTGAATCACCCAGTCGGTTTCGGACACTTTCTCAAAGCCAAAGAGAGAAATAACGCACAGATCATCGTGGTAGATCCGCGTATGACCAAAACAGCCGCCAAGGCAGATCTCTACGCGCAGATCAGACCAGGCACAGATATTCCATTTATGTACGGAATGCTACATTTGATCTTCAAAAATGGCTGGCATAAAAAAGAGTTCATCAAGGACCGTGTCTTTGGTATGGACGAGGTGATGAAAGAGGCAGAAAAGTGGACACCAGAGAAGACAGCTGATGTCACAGGTGTGAGCAAAGAGCTGATCATCCAGATCACCACAGCCTATGCCAAAGCAACACCAGGTACTTTGATCTGGGCCATGGGATTGACCCAGCATACGATTGGATCTTCCAATACGCGTCTGGCACCAATCGTGCAGTTGGCTCTGGGTAACATGGGTGAAGAGGGTGGCGGAACCAACATTCTCAGAGGTCATGACAATGTACAGGGTGCGACCGATATGTGTTGTCTTTCACACACACTGCCGGGCTATTATGGACTAAGTAAAGGCTCATGGGGCTACTTCGCCAAATCATGGGGTGTGGACTTTGACTGGCTCAAAGGACGCTTCCAAGATGAGAAGATGATGAGCACCAAAGGCTATACACTTGCTAAATGGTACTCCGGTGTCCTCGCAGGCAAGCCGGGCGAGGACAAGATTCACGGTACGCCGCTCAAGGCACTGTTTGTGATGGGTAACGGTATCACCTCTATCTCACAGCAGGCCAAGGTCAAAGAGGCACTGGACAATCTGGAGCTGATCGTACTGGCTGATCCTTTTGTCAACGAAGCAGCGATTTTGACTGACAAGCAGGACGATGTCTTTATTCTCCCGGCGGCTACACAGTTTGAGACCAGTGGCTCTGTCACCGCAACCAACCGTTCCGCACAGTGGAGAAGCAAAGTAGTCGATCCAATGTATGAGAGTAAAACAGACCATGAGATCATGTTCGATCTTGCCAAAAAACTGGGCTTCTATGACGAATATGTCAAGGGAATGCTGATGAAAGAGAATAAAAAAGAGTTCACTTTCCCGGAAGATGCCACCGATGAGATCGCGCGCATCATCAAGACTATCGGTCTGACAGGATGGACAGCCGAAAGACTGAAAAAACATCAGGAAAACTGGCATATGTTTGACGAGGTCAGTCTCAGAGGATTTGGCCCAATGAAAGGCGAATACTATGGACTCCCATGGCCATGCTGGACAGAGGGTCACTCAGGCAGTCCGGTATTGTATGATATCCATCGTCCGGTCAAAGAGGGCGGTATGGGCTTCAGGAACCGATTTGGACTGGAGCATGACGGCGTCGATCTGCTGGCAGGCAAAGGCTCGGCACCAGCACACTCTGCCAACAAAGACGGCTATGCAGAGATCACAGCTAAAAATATCGAAGAGGTACTCGGTATCACACTGACGGCGGACGAAAAAGCCAAGATCGGTAAAAACTGGAAAGTGGATACCAGCAATATCATTGCTGAAAAATGTATGGAGGCGGGTATCGCACCGTACGGCAATGCCAAGGCGCGTGCCAAAGTCTGGACATTCCCCGATCCTATCCCGATGCACCGAGAGCCGCTGCATTCACCCAGACCGGATCTGGTCAAAGAGTATCCGACCTATGCGGATAAGCCAAACCACTATAGGACAGACACCAAATATGCCTCAGTCCAGAACGAGAAAGACTGGTCCAAAGAGTTCCCGATCAACCTAATCACAGGGCGACTGGTCAACCTCAATGGTGCCGGTATGGAAAACAGAGCCTCTAAATATCTGGCGAAATTGACACCTGATATGTTCTGTGACATCCATCCGGATCTGGCCTATGAGCATGGGATTAGGAATGGCCGCATGATGTGGATCCATTCTCCTGAGGGCACCAAGATCAAGGTCAAGGCGAAGTTTTCCTACAGTGTGGGGTCGGATAGAGTCTTTATTCCGTTCCACTTTGCCGGAGTCTTCCAGGGCAAAGATCTGTCAGACAGATATCCAGAGGGTACGGCGCCTTATAGTACAGGCGAGAGTGCCAACACTGTGACCAACTATGGATATGATATTATCACTCAGATCCCCGAAACCAAAGGCGGCCTGTGCCGCATAGAAAAAGCGTAGGAGGTGTGAGATGAGTGAATATGCAAGAATGAAATTTTATTGTGATGATGAACGATGTATCGAGTGTAACGGCTGTTCAGTCGCCTGCGACGAGGCACATGAGTTGCCCGTAGGTATCAGCAGGCGAAAAGTGATTACGCTCAATGAAGGAATATTTGGCAAAGAGTTCTCTACCTCAGTTGCCTGTATGCACTGCACGGATGCGCCGTGTGAGCAGGTCTGTCCGGTAGACTGCTTCTATATCAGAGAAGACGGTATCGTGCTGCATGACAAAAATACCTGTATCGGCTGTGGCTACTGCCTCTATGCCTGTCCGTTTGGGGCACCTCAGTTCCCAAAAGACGGTGCATTCGGTACCCGCGGTGTCATGGACAAATGTACCATGTGTGCCGGTGGCCCAGAGGAGACCAACTCTGCCAAAGAGCGAGAGCTCTACGGACAGAACAGGATCGCAGAGGGCAAGGTGCCTATGTGTGCGGCCATGTGCTCCACCAAGGCACTGGTCGTCGGTGACGAGCAAGAGGTCTCCAAGGTCTATAGAGAGCGTGTTGCCTCACGAGGCAAAGGTGTACAATCCGCCCCTTATGGATGGAGTACTGCCTATAAAAACTAGGATACTATGATGAAAAAGTTAATCGCGTATCTCCTCGGCACCGCTCTTGTGCGTGCCGGGGAGCAGATCAGCAACAAAGTACCGCTGGCGATGTCGGATGGCGGGGCAAGCAGAGGAGAGAACCCTCTTGCCTCTTCGCAGATGCTGCAAAATATCCTTCAGTACAAGGACGGGTTTGGTGAGCAGTTTGTTCATTTTCAGACAGAGTGGTTTCAGCCACTTTTTATGTATATTGGCATCGGCGTACTGGTGGTCTTTTTGCTCCATTACTTGATCATAGGGCCTAAGCGCTTTTCCCATGAGGGAAGAAAATTTTATATCTTCTCTCTCTTTATGCGGATCATTCACTGGATCGCAGCGATCGGCTTCGTGCTGATCGTGCCCACGGGCTTCATGATGGTCTTTGGGGACGCACTGGGAGGCGGTGCACTGGTACGCAATGCGCGCTATCTGCACAGTATAGGTACGGTATTGTTTGCGATCTCCCTTGTGCCAATGTTTTTGGCATGGTTTATACCCATGCTGCCGACGCTGGATGATATCAAGTGGCTCTTTATCGCAGGGGGATACCTCAGCAAAAAGAAACGCGAAATCCCTGCAGGCAAGTTCAATGCAGGACAGAAGATGTGGTTTTGGCTGGCTATGCTGGGAGGATTGGTGATGATTGCTACGGGTGCACTGATGTACTTTCAGACCGTAGATGTCAATCAGCTGTTGCAGTATGTCGGTATCACGGCAGACAAAGATCAGATAGAGTATCTGAGACTGTCGGCGATTGTGCACAACTTCCTAGGTATGGCGATCGCAGCACTGTTTATTACGCATGTCTACATGGCAGTGTTTGCGATCAAAGGGGCACTAGACAGTATGATAAGCGGCAATAAAAGTGAGGACGAGCTCAAGCATCTGCACAGCTCCTACTATAAAAAACTGATCAAACAAGAGGAGAAATCTTCTCAGTGATCTGCCTCGGGATGCCCAGGGCATCCTGTTGGTATATGGATATCGAGGTATCTATATGTCAGCAAAAAGGAGTACCGATGAATATACCTGTCGTAAACGGGAAGACCCCTAACGGACTGGAGATCCTCATAGAGCAATACCGTGATGATGCAGGAAAGCTCAGCTGCAGCAATGCCTTTAAAATAGCCAGCAAGCTCAAACTGAAACCCATAGAGGTAGGAGAAAAAGCCAAAGCGCTCGGTGTGCGTATCACCGCCTGCGATCTGGGGCAGTTCGGCAAGCAGCCCATGGGCGTGTTCAGACATGAAGTACTCAAGGATCTGGAACAGGTCTGTGACAGTGAGCGCAGGGTCTACTGTGGCGCTGCCAGAGAGCTGGCTAAAAAGTCCAATCTCAAAACAGTCCGTACGGCGATCAGGCGTGGTGACATGGATGTGCTCTATTGCGAGCTAGGCTGCTTCACTGCCAAGAAGCGTACCCGCCTCTATGTTAAGACCAAGACCTGGATAGAGAATCAGGACAAAACCAGACTCTTTGGCAAAGGCAAAACAGAGCTATTGGAGCTGATCGCCGAATACGGCTCGATCGAAAAAGCCTCCGAGATACTGGGGATGAGCGTACTCAGAGCCTGGGAGCATATCGCAGAGCTGCGTAAAAATCTCGATGATGCACTGGTCGAAGAGGGTGCAGGGCAAATCAGCCTCACGCCAGTAGCCCAGGAGTTTATCGCCAACTACCACACACTTCAAGATGAGATTGAAGATTTTGCCAATACACGGTTTAAAGAGCTCTTTTTGAAGCCAAGGAACAAGAGGGAATTTGGGTAATTATTCATATAATGTTATACCAAACATAAGGAGTAGGCAATGAAGATGAAGCTATTGTTGTCAATTTTGACCACGATAACCCTATACCCCAAGGATAAAGTCGTTGTCTTTCATGCCGGTAGTCTCTCTGTGCCGTTTGCACAGATGGAAAAGGCATTTGAGGCGAAGTATCCTCGGTTTGATGTGGTGAGGGAAGCAGCAGGATCGCGTGCCTGTGCGCGCAAGATCACTGATATTGGCAAACCTGCGGATGTGATGGCGAGTGCGGCCTACAAGGTGATTGACACCCTGCTGATACCTGACTATGCCAGATTCAATGTGCAGTTTGCTACCAATGAGATGGCGATCGCCTATACTGATAAATCCAAGTATGCCAATGAGATCAATGCGTCCAACTGGACGGATATTTTCCTTAGAGAGGGTGTCAAGATAGGGCACTCCAACCCCAATCTGGATCCCTGTGGTTATCGCAGTATTCTGGTCACCCAATTGGCTGAGAAATATTATAAAAAACCGGGATTTTATCAGAAGTTGATGGGGTATGGAACAAGCTACAGCAACGGGAAAGAGAACAAACACAAGATCATTGTTCGCCCCAAAGAGACCGATCTTCTAGGGCTTCTGGAGGCAGGTGCCTATGACTATCTCTATATCTACAAATCCGTAGCCCAGCAGCATGGGCTGCATTATCTCACCCTCCCGCCGGAGGTAAGCCTCAGAGAGAAAAAGTTCAGTGACTTTTACAGGCAGGCATCCATCAAGATCACCGGCAAGCAGCCGGGCAGCCTCATCACCAAAAAAGGTGCAGCGATGGTCTATGGTATCACGGTGGTAGAGAATGAGAAAAAAGGGCTGCCCCGAAACAAAGAGGGGGCAGTGAAGTTTGTGCAGTTTGTCATCAGCCCCGAGGGACAAAAGATCATAAAGGAAAATGGTCAGGGTGTCATCATGCCTCCTGTCATTACCGGTGATGCCAAGATATTAAGCCGATAGATGCTGGAGATTAAAGAGCTGCTGCTCAAGAGAGGGGAATTTACGCTGGGCAGGCTTTCGCTCAATGTGCCGGAGCACAGCTACTTTGTGATACTGGGGCAGACCGGCAGCGGCAAGACCATGCTGCTGGAGTCGATCGCGGGGCTGCAGCAGATAGAGGGTGCCATCAGCTTTGATGGCAGAGAGATCACGCAGCTTCCGCCTGAGGAGAGGGGCTTTGGGTTTGTTTATCAGGACTTTGCTCTTTTTCCCAATATGCGTGTCAGGGAGAATATTCTTTTTGCATCAAGCCTTAGAGCCATTGAGGATATTGAGGAGCTTTTTGAGGATGTGACGGCGTTTTTGGGGATCAAGGATATCCTTCAGAGGTCGATCACCCATCTAAGTGGCGGTGAGAAGCAGCGGGTGGCGATCGCCAGAGCGATCTGCTCCCGACCGAAGCTTTTGCTACTGGATGAGCCTCTCAGTGCCGTCGATCCTACCTTTCGTACCTCTATCATGATCTCGCTCAAGCAGATCGTCAGCCGCTACGGCATTTCGATTATTCATGTGACGCACAATTTTAGGGAGGCGACCTTCCTGGCGGACCATATCGCTATCATGATGCATGGCAAGATCGTGCAGTCGGGGGATGCAGAGGAGGTGCTGCATCGTCCTATGACGCTGGAGGTGGCGAAGTTTCTGGGATTTAGAAATATCCTGCCTGGCTCACTGCTTGGCAAAAGCCCCCAAAGGCTCTTCTCTGTCAACCCTAATGCTGTTTTGTTTTCGCGCACCCGGCAGGACAGAGAGTACTGTATAGAGTCCACGATAGAGGAGATGGTGATCCAGGCAGATCTAAACAAAGTGATCGTAACTTCAAGCGGTCACAAACTCTATGCCAAAGTGCCCAAAAACATGTTTGAAAAACTCCATCTTCAAACAGGAGAAACACTCTATGCCTGTATGGCAGACAAGGATATTGTCTGGCTGCCCGAAGCGATTGACGCAGGAGCAGGTCGATGAGAAATGGTCGCTTCTTTGTCAGTCTTTTTTTGTTGCTCGGTTCTGTGATCGTACTCTTTCTGCTTGTGCCTGTCGGCAAGCTTCTGATCAGTGTCGGACTGCTCCGTATCCTCGACACGATCAGCCAGCCTGAGGTCTATAGCAGTATCTGGCTGACACTTAGCACGGCATTTTATGCAGTGCTTTTTGTGGCAGTGACTGGTATCCCGCTTGCCTACCTGATCGCACGGTATGATTTTTGGGGCAAGAGCCTGCTGGAGTCACTGCTGGATATTCCTGTAATGGTGCCCCATACGGCAGCGGGTATTGCGCTGCTGATCGCCTTTGGCAATGGCTGGATGGATCGTGTGGGACTGGGGTTTATCGACAGTACCACGGGGATCATGGCGGCGATGATGTTTCTCTCGGCACCCTTTCTTATTAACGGTGCCAAAGAGGGCTTTCGCAAGGCAGATCCCAAACTGGAGAGGGTCGCACGCACGCTGGGTGCCGGACCGATGCGCACCTTCTGGAGGATCGCACTGCCCAATGCACGCGGCGATATCATCAATGGTGCCCTGATGATGTGGAGCAGGGCACTGGGGGAGTTTGGCGCAGTGGTGATCATCGCCTATCATCCCATGGTCGCTCCGGTGCTGATCTACGACCGCTTCAACAGCTTTGGACTGAAGTTCTCCGCGCCGGTGGCAGCTGCGATGATTTTGGTTTCAGTGCTACTGTTTTTGGTCGTGAGGTTTGTCAATAACAGGCTTGGAGACCAATAGTAGATACCGTCATGGATATTAAGGACAAAACGCCTATAATGTTTTTTAAAAAAAAGAGTTGGTCTAATTTCAAATATTCGAAGATAAAAATACGAGGGAAATTATAAATGCACCTAAAAAAGTTTTATAAATCTACATTCTTTAAAAGTAAAAATCTACCTTACTTAGAAGCAAGGTTTGTAAAAAATTCAGAAATTCATTATCATAAACATTTTCATAAAACACTTTCAATAGGCGCAATTGAAGAAGGTAAAGTTTCTTTTTCTTGTCAAAATAGTGACACTATTTTGCAACCTAATGAAATAGTTATTATCAATCCAAATATTGTACACAGCTGCAATCCCATAGAAAACGAAGCTCGAACATATCATATGATTTATCTTGATTCTTTGTGGTGCCAGAATCTTCAAGAAACAATATTCGGTAGGTTAAAAACATATATTCCAGTTTCAGAATTCAGAATTCAGAATAAAAGTATGTTTATTGAATTTATAAATTTAAACTATCTATTGCTAGATAAAAATATTTTTCATCTAGAGAAAGAAGAACTTTTACAGAACTTTTTAATAAAGCTATTTAAAGAATACTGTATTGAACCTCCACTCTATCCGATACCATTATTAAATAATAATAATATGTCTTTAGCTAAGAAATATTTAGAAGACAATATAGGCAATAATCCAACAATAAAAGAGGTAAGCGAATATTTGAATTTTTCAGAATTTCATTTTTTTAAAATATTTAAACAAGCTTACAATATATCTCCTCATGCATTTTTGTTAAATCAAAAAATTTGCAAAGCAAAAGAACTTTTGGCCGAAGGAAACAATATAGTAGACATAGCTTATGAACTTGGTTTTTCAGACCAGAGTCATTTCAACAGGGTATTCAAATATTATGTCGCGTCTACACCTTACGAATATAAAAATTCTATTTTAAAAAAGTGAATAGAGTAATCCGCTACCTATAGCCAAAAGTAAAAGACCTAGTATTTTTTGCATATGAATAAACGATAATATTTTTTTCTTTAACCTTTTTTTATTCAATAATAATACAATCATACTATCCCATAGGAATACAAGCAAAAACATCCATATACCATACAATATTTGTACCATGAAAGGGGTCTCTTTGCTTATTGCCAAAGCAAATAAAGAGATATAAAATATAGAAATTTTTGGATTTAAAAAACTTAAATAAAATCCCCTTGCAATCTCTTTGAGGAAAGTACTTTGATTAGTATAAGCCGCATCACCATTTATAATATCATTTTTTGTTTTTAGTATTCTGATCCCCTGATACAGAAGATACCCACCACCAATAATTCTTATCATACCCATCAGGAAATCAGATTGAGATAAAATTGTTGCATATCCCAATAAGCATAGCATTATATAAAAACCATTTGATAAAGCAATGCCTAAACTGGCTCCAATAGCTACTTTAGGCTTATTGCTTATAGATGTATTTATAAGATATACGAAATCTGCGCCCGGGCTTAGTAGCGCAATAAAATGTGCTACTGCGATTATTATAAATTCATTTAAATAAAGTTCCATCTTACCCTCTTATACTTTAAAAATCTTTTACTTCACCTTCATCGGCTACAAACTGTCTTGTGTTTAAATCAACAAAATAAAATTTCTTTTTTCTAATAATTCCATCGATATCGTAACCAGCTTTTTTCTCCCAAAAACCGAGCTCATATCTATCAATAATTTCTAAAGACTGCAAACCTTTTACACTCTTATAGGCAAGAAGTGCAAAGTTATAAAATCTTAAAGGAAAGCCTTGTTCTAAAGGTAAAGGTTTGCCATCTACACTATGAAGTATCATCGAGTCATTTTCTAAAGCATGATCAAGTCTCATAGTGGAGTCATAAGAGATTTCACCCTCATTTCCAATACTGAGCTGTTTTAGATACATCCCTTTTTCAGGATCGATATCCAAATATTTAAATAAATCTTTTAGATATGTACCACTCCAGGTTCGCCTGATACTCCAATTGCAAACACACATCATGCGCCTACTAATAGTTGTCTGAGGAAGCTTCATGATCTCGTCATAACCTAATTCGTACCTCTTTGTTCCGTGTAAAATGACCAATTTCCAATTTTGCACATCAAAATCCTTGGGTGGCTTCTCTTGATAGTACAATAAAGAAGAGGGTTTTTTTTCTATTCTAGGTGTAGGTGCAATTTTACTTTTATCTTTTAAATTTATTACGCATCTGAAGGTAAACATATTATCTCTTATCGTTGCCATGTAGCTATCTCTTGCGCTGCATCTCATGTAATCTTCATCATGAAGTCCACTACCACCCCTTGCTATTTTAATATGGCTATCATTTTTATACAGAGGATCTTCACGCATGTCATCCCATGAGTAGTTGTCGCTGGCACTATCTAGGCACCACTCAAAAAAATTTCCAGCCATATCAACACATCCAAAAGGGGAAATATTTTTTTTATAGTGAATTGATTTAGTCGGTGTTCTATCTAAACTTGCCATACATCCAGGTGCAAAATTAGCCAAAGTGTTATCAGCCTCTTCGTCCCCCCAAGGGTAAAGTCTATTGTCATTTCCTTTGGCTGCATATTCCCACTGTGCTTCACTTGGAAGCTCTTTGCCTACAAAAGTAGCATATGCCTTTGCCTCATACCATGAAATTCCAGTCACGGGATATCCACTCTGATTCCATTTTTTATCTTTCCAGTAGCACGGTTGAGTTATTTTATTTGTCTGTACAAACTCCCACCCATTATCACACCAAAATATTCTATTTTGGTATCCACCTGCTTCTATGAATTTTGCAAATTCTTTATTTGTCACAGGTGCAATATCTATGTAGTATTGACTTAATGTTACCTCCCTTAAAGGTAATTCATCTATACTTTTGTCACTACCCATCATAAATGTTTTTGGTTTAATGTGTACCATATTTGCATTCATCTTAACAACCCTATACTGCCAACTAATTTGTTTACAACCTTTTTAGTTCCATAAATGGCAATACCCAGATACTCTAACCTATCTAAAGTCGTTGATCTAATAGCATTAGAATAGTCCTCGTAAGTTTTTGTTGATTGTGCAACATTTGTAAAGTCTATAACTAAAACCTCCTGATATTTTTCATCAAACAAAATCTCTCTAAGTTCTTTTAATTCCAAAGCATTGCTCTTCAGAATAGGTATTGGCATAGTTGTAATGCCGACATGTATCCTATTTTGAATATCTTCTAAATCATGTCCTACTAAGCCATCAACTTCTTTACCCAAAGACAGAGATAACACACTCGCACAATTTGCAATTAACCCTAACGGTAGACTCTCATCTATCAATATCACACATTTCATTTTGCTTCCCCTTTTTAATTTATATTGTTTTGGCGAGTGCAAAACTTGCCAACATGTCAGATTTGCCAAAGATGCTCCAAGCCATTGAAATATTTGTAACATTTGATACGAACTTTAAACCATAAATGTCAACAGCCTGAGCATTTGTAAGGCATAAATCAAAGACACCATCTTTGACACTTTCTGCGGCAGAACTTGTAGAGTCACAAAGAGTAATTTCAAACTTTTTATCTTTAAAGACACCACTATTGTAATTCTCTAACTTTTTTACGGGTGCATGATGGGAAGCAATCTTGATGATCTCTTTGGCATTGATAGATGAGATATCATAACCATGTCTAGAAGCTATACCATACTGTGGGGTATTTTCTATAAAAGTACCTATCAGTTCTATATCGCTATCCATATAAAAGTTATTAACACCATGATAAGCATTAGCAACCAAGAGAACATTTGAGGTACCATTTTTAACATCATCCAAAGCTTTTTCATAAGTATCAAAAAGCCTAATATTTGATAAGTTGCATTGAATATGTTTGCATAGCTGTTTGGTCACAAATTCGCTACTTGTGCCATTTGGACCTAATGTTGCAAATTTAATAGTATTTATACATTTATCATGTAGGATAGTGTCCTTAAAAGTTCGCAATTTCCAAACTCCTTCCAATATTAGGCTGCATTTTGCAGCAACTCTTCACGCTTAATCATCACAAGTTCCAGCTTTTGTGGTTGAATATAGCTA
>CAMZLC010000012.1 GCA_947311605.1 uncultured Sulfurovum sp. | reverse complement strand
GTTTCTGTCATAAATCCCATCATCACATGTTGAAACAACTCTCGTTCGCTTATTTTCATTTTACTCTCCATTTTCTTTTTTTGAAAGAGTATCGTAAATGAAAATTGCGAACTTTATTTTACACTATCAAATAAAATAATAAAAATTTGACTTTTTTTTGATATAATTCATGTTATACAAAAAATATTCCTTATACTTTCTCGACCTTAAGGGGGTTCTATGAAAAAGTTACTTCTTGTTTTTATATCGTCCGTCTTGTTTATCTCCACTCTCCATGCCACAACTGCCACACAATCCTCAACGGGCTGGGGAGGAACAGCAGATAGAGCCATTGATGGCAATACTAATGGTGTCTATGGGAACAATTCCGTAACACATACCTCCGGATCAACTGAGTTTGATTGGCTTATGATCGATTTGGGGTCTGTTCAAACTATTCACGATATCACTCTTTGGAATCGTACTGACTGTTGTAGCGAAAGACTAAGAAACGCATGGGTCATGACCAGTGATACTCCGTTTGAAACAGGAACAACCAGTGTTGACCTCAACAAGGCAAAGATACAGTCAAACTGGAAACAACAAGCACCAGAAAATACTACAGGTATGACTTCCATACCTTTAGATATTGACAATATATCAGCAAGATATATTCTGATACAAAAAGCTGGATTTACATATAACTACACAAACTATTTGAGTCTAGCCGAAGTGGTGATTGATTCGGGTACGCCCCCCTCTATGTCTGCGATACCTGATCAATTTGGTAAAGAGGGCGATGCGTTCTCCTTGGATCTTTCTGCCTATACCACAGAGACCGATGGTGACACCTTGACATACGCTCTCTCTTGCACGCCAACTATAGATAGTATTAGCTTGGATGATGCCACTGGTATTTTTGACGGAGCACCTACGGCTGGCGGAACCTATGAATGCAGTGCTTATGCTACAGACAAGGATGGATCTTCCCCGGTGGTTAATTTCCAAATCACCATCACTTCACCCTTTGTCTGTGACGGTAGCTATGGTCTCTTGGGAAATTACTACAACAATAAAAACTATACGGATCCCGTATCTCTATCCCGTGTTGACAGCAATATCGACTTTGCCTGGGGATTAGGCAGTCCTGATAGCAGTATCAATAACGATAATTTCAGCATCAAGTGGGGGGGAACCATCTACATACCTGAAGATGGAGAATATATCTTCTCTGTAGCCCATGATGATGTTTTTACCCTCGAGATCAACGGCAACACGATATATGACAGCAGTACCTGGACTGGAGGCAGCAACAATTTCAGAGATGCTGCTCCCGTCAGTTTGACCGCAGGAGCCTACCCTGTCAGCATCAGCTTTGTAGAGTGGAAAGGCGGTGCATACGCCAAACTGGCATGGAAAAACGATGCAAACATCAACACGCAAGCCATCATCCCATCCGGCAACTTCTGCACCACCGATATACCGCTTGTGGCCACAGATGACCAATACAGCACATCGTCCGGTCTTACCCTCACAGGGAACTTCATGACCGATGACACAGGCAACGGTACGGATAGTGGCCTCAACATACAGGCCAACACGAGCCCGACGACAGCCCCCACCAAAGGAACGCTCACGATAAACGGAAACGGCTCCTTTTCCTATGTACCTGAGCTCAATGCTACAGGCAGTGACTTCTTTGATTATGCAATAACAGACATATACGGCAATACCGCCACAGCCACGGTAGTGATAAATCTCCCCGTAGCCCCTCCCTCTACCATGGGAGCATTTCAGCAGCGATATATCAACAACCTCAAAGGAAACATAAGGATTATCGGCAATACGGTGCTGCAGTCACCAACACCAGCAAGTACACTTGCCAACCACCGACAAAACCTCTTCTATGTAGATATAGATGGTGATGGCAGCACATTCAACTCCTCCAGTGCAGATATCAACGCCACGGAGTCCGGAGCGGATGTCACCGGTGCAAGGGTCGTCTGGGCGGCACTCTACTGGCAGGGATACCTGCACAATGATGATCAGGATACCGGTGCAGATACCCAGTTCAATACCTTCAATACCAATCCCCCCAATATAAATATATCCCAAAACAGAATCCTCAATGCAATACAAAATCAGTCTATTCTGTTTAAGGTGGGCGATGGATCCTATACCTCCATCTCCCCTCATGCGCTTGGCATAGACAGAAACTACTTCAACAACAACTATGTCTCCTACAAGTACGGTGCATTTGCGGATGTAACCTCCCTGCTGCAAAACAGCCCGCCAAATGCCACCTATACAGTTGCCAATATTCCCACAAGGTCAGGACAGGCAAGTAGCAGTACCTATGATTCGCTAGGAAATTATGGTGCCTGGACACTGGTGGTCGTCTATGACAATACCCCAAGCCCCGACGAAAAAACCAGAAATATCTCTATCTATGACGGGTATGTCGTACTCTCTGCGGCAGATAATCCAACCCAAACCATCAGCGTAAGCGGCTTCAAGACCCCGGCGGGAGATAGCGTCAAAGTCGACTCCACCCTCTCCATCTTTGCCGGTGAAGGGGACAGGTATATCCTGGGAGACTTTGCACAGATTACCAACCAAAATGGTGCTACCTTTGATCTGCCGGACACTACAGGAGCCGGAAGCTACTTTGCCTCCGTCATAGAGGGGGTTCCCAAACGCAACCCCGTAATCCTGAACAATAACGGTATCGATATCCACACCAACCAGGTAGGCACAATCCCCGGAGGTCTAGGAGCCATACAGAAAAATCACACCTCAGCCTCCATCACGCTGGGTACCACGCAGGATACCTTTATGCCAAGCCTCATTACCTTTGCTACGGAACTCTATGTGCCTGAGATATGCTATGACTACACGATTCAGCAGGATGGTTTTGATATCACCGACAGTAGCCATGAGGATAGAAACTTCCGAGCCATCGGCGGCGGACAGATCGATATCAATCTCGCCATCAAAAGCGAAGAAGGGGACTTTGACTTCACATACAGTAAGCTCAATATGCAGCTTACGCCTCTAGACCATGCCGATTTCACCGAAGCGCTTTATGCTCCCAACAATGTCAATACCTATATCCCGGCCATTCTAAGCGTAGACCATAGCAGCAGTAAGCCAAGCATAGCTATAGGAGAACTGCCCAGCAGCAATGGTGGCACCATCAAAGCACTGCAAAAATATTTTAGCAAATTCAGATATACCTTGGACAGCAACCAGTATAACGGAAAATTTGATTTTGAGCTCAATACCACTATAGATTTCGGCTCAGGCCCAGTCCCCCTCCTGCTCTCCTCGAGCCAAGGCAATATCGACCGCTGTACCCAGTCCAGCAAATATGACCCACTCTATGGATCCTTCAATGTAGAACGACACAACAGCACCGGTACTGCGACAGAGAAGTATCCACTCTATACACAAATTGTCGGAAGGGACTTTGATTTTGATATCGTCTCCTATGGCAAGGATCCATCCCCTGCCTACACAAGCCAACAGACACTTAACGGCTATACAGTGGATGTGGAACTGATCAATGTCCGCCCCTTCAATGATGCGAACGCTACCTTCTCCTGCTACAATCCTGATCCCGGTATCATACAGACCCTCACCGCTGACGGCAAAAAGCATCTCTTCGCCACATTCAACAATACCTCCAGGGTAGATATGAGCAGTTTCAATATCCAGACAGATACTGCGCTCAGAAATGCTGCTTTCAGGGTCTGGTATATCGTCGATCAAAACAACAGCATCGTACCCTACACCAGCACTGACCCCTCAGACAATGCCTACTTTCAGAATATCTATGATACCTACCTGCGGGCAGGGGACGTGACACTGCAGGCGAGTGGTACCCGTGGCTTCTGTACCGTGGATACACTCGGTACAGGTGGCTGCTCCAGCTATATTAGCTCCCAATCAGGCAACAGCGGCTGCTACGCCTGTATGAGGGATTTCTTTTCCAAAGCGGTCTGCTCCAGAGACAACTTTGCTATCCGTCCTGCCTCCTATAGACTGAGCCTCAGTGACACCAATGAGTCTAAAACCCCCGTACAAACCGTCGCACTCGGCACAAACAATCTGCCGGCCGGAGAGATAGCTGCCAGACTTGTTGCCGGGTACAAGTACAAAATAGATGCCAATGCCACAAGTTTTGTCGACGATCAGACTGTAGCAAAAGGCTACACCAGAGAATTTGACAACAGCAATATAGCAGATCTCTCCTCGCTGCTCCGTTTCAATGGCACGGGTACCTGCTATGATACCAACAGCACCAAATGGGGGATCTACTTCAGGAATGGCGCTATCAGCAATATTTTCTCCGGAAGTACTGTGGACTTCGACTCAGGCAATCTCCTCTCTCACGGCAATGTAGGAAAATATGCCTACAATATCAGTGACAGCAACTGGACGATCGTAGACCAGGCAAGGTATGCCGACAAAACTTTCCCCGGCACGGATGACTGTGTGCC
>CAMZLC010000011.1 GCA_947311605.1 uncultured Sulfurovum sp. | reverse complement strand
TTTCCCTTGCATTCTAGTGGTTTCTAAAATGGGTTGTTCTAGTTTTTGTTTGTCATAACTGAAATGTGGATACTGTGTATCTTCCCAAATCCATAGTTTTTTTTTCATGCTTTTACTTTAAATGATAAGATAATTTGGCTTATTATATCATAAAAGTGTATTTTATTGATAAGATAATAGAATTTTACTTATCATTTGAAGTTTGTGTGAAACTTGTAGGGCGGGTCTCACCCAGCACATGAGGCAATACATATGCGGTCACTAAACTCTCCGTAAGGGCTAGGAGATTTTAAGTTTATGGATGAGTTATCGTTGGTTCCAGCACTATTCTTGAAGGTTATGGATTGTTATCGTTATTATCAGAACCCTATTCCCTTCTACTAAGTGATTTGAAAAAAGATTTTAAGAGTCTATTATATCCCATTTTTAAAGTGAGTCTAAATTCTAAATCTTTATTTACTACCTCATTCTCATAACATTTCAATTATACTACCCCAAGAAATTCAAACAACCACAAAGTTATTTCTATAGCAGAAAATTGTATCAGAATCAGCGGTATAGGTAGATACAAGCAAAGAGAATACATCTAAAGCTTGCCTAAAGCTCTCTTGGCTAAAATGGCATTACAAAATATTGAAGGACATGTATGGCAATTAAAGCAGAAAACAGTGTTGTCGGTCTTGAGTACGAAGTCAAAGAGGCGGGTACGACAGAGATAGTAGACAGTAACAAAGGTGGTGCACCACTAGAGTTCATCACAGGAAAAGGGCAACTTATTCCTGGACTTGAGGCACAAATAGCAGGGATGAGTGAGGGAGAGAGTGCAGATATCCTCGTCAAAGCAGAAGATGCCTATGGTGAGATCAACTCAGAAGCGGTACAGACACTCCCCAAAGAGCAGTTTGAGGGTGTAGAGCTCGAAGCAGGGATGATGTTGTATGGTCAGGGAGAAGACGGACAGCAGGTGCAGGTCATCGTCAAATCCTTTACAGATACAGAAGTCACTATCGACTACAACCACCCGCTCGCAGGCAAGGATCTCATGTTTGCAGTGGCGATCATCTCTGAGAGAGATGCTACGGAAGATGAGGTGGCTACGGGGATCGTGGGCGGCGAATCTCACTGTCACAGCGGAGGTTGTGGCTGCTCATAAGGAACCCGTGCGGTTCACACTTTACGTAATGCAGTTTTACAACAGCGGGCATCTTCGCCCGCATTGACTTCCCCTAACACTTTTTTCGATAAAATACAAAAAATATTTCAAAGGTACCACTATGTCAAAAAAGATAGCATTTTTATTCCCCGGACAGGGATCTCAAGCTGTAGGCATGGGAAAAGACTTTTTCGAGCATTTCGAAGTTGCCAGAGAGATGGTGGCTGAGGCAGGCAAGTGCACCGATATTGATTTCGAGGCACTGCTCTTTGAGGAGAATACGACACTCTCGGAGACAGCATACACGCAGCCGGCGATCCTGCTGGTGGGCGCGATCGCACATAGGCTTTTTGCAGAGGCTACACAGATCACGCCGACACTAGCCATGGGGCATTCGTTGGGAGAGTTTACTGCACTGGTCTCTGTGGGGGCACTAGATGCGATAGACGCAGTCGCGCTGGTGCACCTGAGGGGCAAACTCATGGCGGAGGCCTGTGCAGCAGAGCCTGTGGGCATGTTGGTGAGTCTGGGGCTCTCGGACGAAGCCGTCGAGGAGATCTGCCAAACACAGAGAGATGCCGGCAAGCAGGCATGGGCAGTCAACTACAATGCCGAGGGCCAGATCGTGATCGCCGGTATCAAGGCTGACCTTGAGGCACTTGTGGATATCCTCAAAGAGGCTGGTGCCAGAAGAGCCATGCTGCTGGATATGTCCGTGGCCAGTCACTGCCCGCTGCTGCAGAGCGCAGCGGATGCACTGGCGCCAAAGCTTGATGTGATGTTGCGAGACAGCTTTGTGGCTCCGGTGATCTCAAATGTGACCGCCAAGCCCTACAGTAGCAAAGCAGAGGCACTGGCACTCCTGCCTCAGCAGCTGGTGCAGCCGGTACGCTACAAGCAGGCGATGGCAGCCATTGATGAGGATGTGGATGCCTATATCGAGTTTGGGCATGGCAGTGTGCTCAAAGGGCTCAACCGCAGAGCGACGAAAAAGCCACATTTCAATGTCAGTGATAGGGCTTCACTGGAGGCGACTATCGAAGCCATCGGTACCCTGTAATGTCCAAGATCGCTATCATGGGTGCCATGCCCGAAGAGATCGATCCGATCATCGCCACCCTGCATGATCTACGCAAAACGGAGTATGCAGACAATACCTACTACGAAGGTAGCTACAAAGGGCAGCAGGTGGTGCTCGCCTACTCCAAGATCGGCAAGGTTTTCGCTGCCCTGACCGCAACGATATTGATAGAGAAGTTTGGCTGTGAAAAGCTGCTTTTTTCCGGTGTGGCTGGAGCGATCAGCGAGGAGCTGAAGATCGGTGATCTGATCATCGCGGACGGGCTTTGTCAGCATGACCTGGATATCACGGCTTTTGGACATCCCTATGGGTATGTACCGGAAGGGGATGTCTGTATCTGGGCGGACAGTGCACTCCGTGAGAGTGCCCGACAGGTAGCCAGAAGCAAAGGTCTGACACTCAAAGAGGGGATCATCGCTACCGGGGATCAATTTGTGGCGGACAAGGCACGCAAGGCATGGATAGGAGAGACCTTCAAGGCAGATGCTCTGGAGATGGAGGGGGCAGCCGTGGCGGTCGTCTGTAATGCGCTGGATGTGCCTTTCTTCATCCTCCGTGCGATCAGTGACAGTGCGGATATGGACGCGGGCTTTGATTTTGATGCATTTCTGGTCAGTTCAGCCAAAACCAGCGCGGCCTTTATCCTGGCCATGGTCGAGAAGATCAAGTAAACAATATGCAGGAGATAAAAGCAAAGATTAGCAAAAAACTTCTGAGAGTCTTTGGAAAAAGCAATGCGGCATTTCGCCTCATTCAGGAGGGGGACAGGGTGCTGGTCGGACTAAGCGGAGGCAAAGATTCTCTCGCTTTGATCCATCTCATGAAACATATGCAGCAGCATGCACCTTTCAACTTCACATTCGAAGCCTGTACAGTGAGCTATGGGATGCCTGGAGAGCGGTATGACCTGCTCTCTGAGCATTGCCGCACCTACGGTATCCCCCACGCGGTGTATGAGACCAACATCTTTGCGATTTCGCAGGATACGATCCGGGAAAACAGCTCTTTTTGCAGCTATTTTTCCCGTATGCGCCGTGGGGCTCTAGGCACATTCGCCGAGCAAGGAGGGTTCAATAAAATAGCACTGGGGCACCATCTGGATGATGCCGTAGAGAGCTTTTTTATGAATATGTTCTACAATGGTACCCTGCGCGCCATGGCACCTGTCTACAAAGCCCAGAGAGGCTATCATGTGATTCGTCCCCTGATCGAAGCCAGAGAGAGACAACTGAGAAACTTTGCCGAGGAAAACAGCTTCGCAACGATCGGAGATGAAGCCTGTCCGGCGATGTTGAAAAACGTCAAAGTCCCCTATGCGAGAGCCAAGACCAAGGCATGGCTTGAGAGTATGGAGCAGGAGCAGGAGAATTTCTTCAAGATGGTCAAAGCCTCCTTCAAGCATATCAATGATGATACTCTGTTGGATCCTACGCGCTGGAGACGAGAGGATATCTGATTATGTACTTTTCCAAACGGGTGTGCTGCCCAGTTCAGGAAATCCATCTAGGATATCCAGCGGTCTAAAATTCTGCTTGTAGGCAAAGGCCTTGCAACCGTCAACCCAGTAGCCTAGATAGATATAGGGCAGCTGCATCTGTTTGGCAAGTTCGATCTGGTAGAGCAGAGAATAAGTACCCAAAGAGAGATGGGCGTACTGCGGGTCATAGTAGAAATAGATAGCAGAGATGCCGTCATGGACGACATCGATCAGATCGACACCCACCAGTCTGTCGTCATGATAATAGAGTACCTCTCTGCCAAAATCATGGGCACCCTCCACAAAATTTTCATAGTATTCTCTCTGGGAGATATTTCTGGATCGCCACTGGTCCTTGTCTGCCTTCCAGTTGTGGTAGTCGTTGTAGAGTCTAATGTGTGCCTTGCTCAGTGAGGGACGCTGAATATCCACCCTGGTGGTCTGGTTTTTTTTGACGACTCTGCGTTGGGACTTGCTGGGTCGGAATGAGGCAACATCGATGCGCAGACTCTTGCAGGCATCACAGCCATGGCAGATAGGGTGAAAAAAGTATTTTCCGAAGCGTCTCCATCCCCGATCTACCACAGCTGTGACAAAATCTTTGCTGGCATGGTCGATATAGCGATAGTTCATTCTGACGCTTCTGCCCGGTAGATAGGCGCAGTCATAATCAAGCATGCAAAAATCCGTAGATTCGGGTTGGCGCTGGGTATCTGCTTTGTTCATAGGTGAATTCTATCAAAATTTTGATATGATTCCACAAAGGAGTACTGTGTTTTTGTATCAACCTGAAGAGGGGTATCGCTATAACAGTGATTCCATTTTTCTCTATGATTTTATCAGCACTTTTTCTCCCAAGGGTACGCTGTTGGATATTGGATGTGGCGTGGGGATACTTTCACTGTTGCTGAGTCGTGATTTTGGGCTGAAGAGCACGATCATTGACAAGCAGGAGAGTATGCTTTTCTATGCCAAACATAATTTTGCACTCAATGCTTTGGACGCAGAGGCAGTGTGGGGAGACATTGGCACATTTGAAAGTGAGCAGCGCTTTGACAGCATTGTTTCCAATCCGCCCTTTTATGACAGCAGTGTTACGCAGAGTGAAAATACCCATCTCAATATTGCCCGCTATGCCCATCATATGCCCATCAGTGTCCTGATAGGGGCGGCCAAGCGGCTCTTGGCGCCCCGGGGATATTTTTTTTTCTGTTATGATGCCAAGCAGGTAGACAGGATACTGCAGGCACTGAGAGAAGCGAAGCTCAACCCAGAGCAGCTGCGATTTGTGCATGCCAAGATCGACAGAGAGGCAAAGATCGTGATGATCGCTGCCCGAGCAGGATCCAGATCGATGACCAGAGTGTTGCCGCCCTTGATCGTATTTGATCAGGAAAGCAACTATCTGGAAGCACCAAAAAAAGCCTTTGAGAAAGCGGCGACGCACAGTATCAAGGCCACCTATTAACAAAAAGGTAAAGTAGTTTGGATAAGATGACACATGCACAATACAGTTATGATTTCAACCCTTCTGCCTGCGAAGCCTGTGGCGGCAAATGCTGCAGAGGTGAGAGCGGCTATATCTGGGCGAAATATCAAGAGATTGCGGATATGGCAGCCTATTTAGAGATGTCTGTAGAAGATTTTGCTACAATGTATCTGAGAAAAGTGAAACATCGGTATTCCCTGACAGAGAAGCAGTTGGGGGAGAATGATTATGCCTGTGTCTTTTTCGATGTGGCAAAAGCGCGCTGCATGATCTATACGGTACGGCCAAACCAGTGTCGTACTTTTCCCTTCTGGGAGCAGTTTAAACACAATGAACAAGAGGTGAGAGACGAGTGTCCCGGTATTATATAAAAGCAGTATCGTTATGGGTGGCAGCAGGCACGATACTTGCTGCTGCATTGCCGTCAGCGCCTGAGGAAACAGAAGATATGCTGATCATCAGGGCATTGCTTCATGAGCAGGCTGGGGAACTCTCTCAGAGCAAAAAGCTTTATGAAACACTGTATCAAACCACAGGGAAAAAAGAGTATCTCATGCAGGAGGCCAAAGATACACTGCTGCAAAAAAACGATCCGATCCATTCGATCGATAATCTGCTGCAATGGATCACGGCACATCCAGAGGATAGGGATGTTGCGCTGTACCGAATGCTGGTAGCATTGTACATTCAGCAGGGTTCACTGACAGATGCGGAAAATGTAGCAGATGAATACCTGACGACAGACACGCCGGCAGAAGATCAGATGGCAGTCGCTGCACTGAAGCTGGAGTTGGGCAAGCCAGAGGAGGCAGCAGCATTGCTGAAACAAGCATATCTGAAAAATGGAGATGAGAAAATTCTTTTGCAGTTCTGCACTGTTTTGGAAAAAAACCTACTCAGACCCAGAGAGGCAATCTCGCTGTTGAATAGACATATTACGGAGCACGAAGATGCCTCTGTCGGGATCTATTTTAAACTGATCGAGCTGTATGCGAGAGAGAAGAATTTGAAAAAAGTGGGCGATCTGTACAAAAAACTCTATAACAAAGACCCCCAAAAATATTTTTTGCAGAAGATCATAGAAATTTCTCTGTACCGAAACGACATTGACGGAGTGATAGCGTTTTTGGAGAAGAGTCAGGGGAATGAAGAGATACTTTTTACCTTTTATAAAGAGAAGAAAAGGTACGACAAGGCTATCACAACAGCACAGAGACTTTACAAAAAGACGGGGAACGTCAAGTGGCTGGCAGAGGAGGGGATGCTGATCTATGAGCGTGCCAAACAGTCCCGAGCCGTAAACCCAAAGGCACTCAAGAGGATGCAGGATCTGCTTGAAAAGGCACTGAAAAAGGGTTTGGACGATGCACTTTATCTGAACTATTACGGCTATACACTGATCGACCATGATCTGGATATAGACAGAGGCATCACGCTGGTCAAGAGAGCACTGAAGGAGGATCCCAAAAATACCTATTATCTGGATTCACTGGCATGGGGACTATACAAAAAGGGAAAATGTGACAAAGCGTATGAGATCATGAAGCAGGTGATCGCCAAGGAGGGTCTTGGGGAGGAAGAGCTCAAAACACACTGGGATCTTGTGGGAAAATGTTACATAAAATGAGACTCAGGTTCTGATGCCCAATCTTGTGTTACACTACGAAAATCTTTAGAAAATGGATAGGTGATGGCAGATATTTTAGATGAAATTATTCGGAAAACCAGAGCGGATCTGGAGAGGCGCAAAGTGGAATTTCCCATAGAGTGGCTGGGTCGCTCATTGGCCTATAACCCCTTTATGCCAAAAGATGTGATCACGGCACTCAAAGCTACCGAAGAGAATCCCTACCGGATCATTGCCGAGGTAAAAAAAGCCAGCCCCAGCAAGGGAATTATCAGAGAAGACTTTGATCCTATGGTGATTGCCCAGGCCTATGAAAAAGGAGGAGCAGACGCACTCTCTATACTGACAGAGCCCCATTATTTTCAGGGAGACAAAGAGTATCTTGGTATGGTGAGGCGCTATGTCAATATTCCTCTTCTCAGAAAAGATTTTATCGTAGACAAATATCAGCTGGTGGAAGCACTGGTCTATGGAGCGGACTATGTACTGCTCATCGCCAAGGCACTTTCACGCAAGGAGCTGAAGGAGCTGCTTCAGTATGCACAGCATCTTGGGATGGAAGTACTGGTAGAGATCCACGACAAGACAGACTTGATCAAGGCGATTTTTGCAGGAGCCAACATCATTGGCATCAATCACCGTAACCTAGAAACCTTTGAGATGGATATGAAGCTCAGCGAGAAACTCATCCCCCTCATCCC
>CAMZLC010000010.1 GCA_947311605.1 uncultured Sulfurovum sp. | reverse complement strand
GAGGATTTTGAGAAGATCGCCCGAGCCTGCAGCAGCCGGGTCACTGTACCGCAGAGGGTCGGCTGCTGCGGTTTTGCAGGAGACAGGGGCTTCACCTATCCGGAGCTCAACCGGAGTGCCCTCAGGCACCTGCGCTCAGAGATCCCAGAGGGTACGACACTGGCCTTTTCCACCAGCAGGACCTGCGAGATCGGGCTGAGCGAGGAGAGCGGATTGGCATATCGGTCGGTGTGGCATTTGTTAGAGTTGGGAGTGAGAAATTAGAAATTAGAAATTTTGGTTCCGCAGGGGTTGAGGGGGTATTGCTGGGGACAACATCCTGCGCAGTGCAGCTATTTTTTCCCGGAGAGGATGTTCCGGATGATCTTTTCGAGCTTCTCCTCTGTAGGCATGCCCGGTACCATGGCGGCGGCTCTGCCTTCACCGTCCAGTACGAGCAGGAAAGGGATATAGCCCTGCCATCCGGCTCTCTGGGCGACATAGTCCACAAACTGTCCGGCATCGGCTGAGGCGACCACATCATAGTTGATCGGCTTGCCGGCTTTTCTAAAGTCCTTGAGGATCTGGACGGGTTTCTCCAGAGATTTTTTCTGCTCAGGGGTCTTGGCCTTATTGGTGAGATACCAGCTGACACGCTTCATGTCGATGCTTTTGGGGTCTTTGATGTAGGCTTTGAGCTTCTCGCGTGTCTCACTGGGTGTGGTCTCGAACGCGACGATACGCAGCTGATCCTTGTACTTCTCCTGCAGCTTGACATGATGCGGGATGCTCAGCAGACAGGGGCCGCACCAGGTCCCCCAGAATTCGATGAAGACGATCTTGCCTTTGTAGGGCTCCGTGATGATCCCCTCGGGCGTACCCTTGAAGCGCAGCATCTTGTCATCGACGGTAGAGATATTGAAGGTATCCTCGGCAGCATGCAGCGCTGTACCCATCAGCAGTGTGAGCAGTAGTGTGGCGATGATCTTTTTCATAGTTTCCTCTTATGTTTTTTGGTATTGTATCGGGTTTAGGTTAACCCCAAACTATGCATTAGAGATCACCTAGAGCAGTGATTTGTTATACGCAATATTTCTCCGCTCAATCACTTGTGGCCAGCTTGACACCCAACCCGATAAACAATGCTCCAAGTCCGCGATCCATCCAGCGTGATACGTGTATGTTGTTACCGAGAGAGCCGGCCAGTTTGCCACCAATAAGAATCAAGGGAGGCTCAATGAAAGCTGCTACGACAATGATAAGGGAGCCATGAAGAAACAACTGTGCACTGACCGAACCTGCTCCCGCCTCAACAAATTGCGGAAGAAATGCCAGAAAGAAAATAGCTACTTTTGGATTGAGTACTGCGACCAGAAATCCCTGTTTGAATATTTTCATATACCCTTCTGGAGAGACCTGAGCATTGACGGACATCGTGCTACCTTTGGAGCGTAATGCCTGTATTCCCAACCAGACCAGATAAGCAGCACCTATCAACTTAACCGCTGAAAATGCGACAGCAGAGGTGGCCAGAATCGCCGACAAACTAAGAGCGGCAAAAATAACATGCATGAATGCGCCGGCCCAGATACCGAACATCGCCGAAAATCCGGATCGCACACCTCTTTTTGCAGTTTGACCGAGAATAATCAAACATTATTTTTCAAATCCTTTCTTTTTAATAGTCATCTATGGGTCTCCTCGTACTTGTTATCATTGTGATTAAGAAGCCTTTGGAACATCAAGTCTTCTAGGTTTCTACTACTATCTACAACCAATAAAACAGACACTTTTAATTCTTCAATCTTAAATACTATACGCCATCTTTTGTAAATAATTTCTCGATATTTTAGTATACCAATATGTTGCAATTCAGGTACAACTCTTTTTCTTGTTGGCATAACATATAAATTAGCACATTCTTTTTTTATTTCGTAGAAAATATTTTTTGCAATCGTTTTACTGCTTGGTTTGATGTATTCAATGATTAATTCTAAATCAAATTGAGCATTTTTTGTCCATACTACGCTATATTCCGGCATTAATTAAAAAGTTTTCTTTCTAAATTTTCAAACATTTCATCTTGTGAAATAACATTTCCATTGTCAATATCGTTTTCACTTTGAATTATTAATTTTAAGAGATTCAAGGTATTTTGAGTATTCTCATAACTTTTTATATCTTGCACTACTGCCTTGGCTTCACCATTTTGGGTAATAAAGACTGTTCTTTGATTTTCATTGACGCCATTAATGACATCGGCAGTTTTTGCTTTTAAATAGCTAATCGGCTTAATGTCTTCACTTAAGTGCATAAAAATCCTTTTGGTGTATTTTATATAATACCATATTAAAATTTTAATTTAGTACTATATTGAAGTGATTGGCTACGATGATAACGGTTGAACTGAACGATAATTTTCCTGCTAGGGTAAATTATTCGTTCCTGTGTTTTGTTATCTGTTTAGTCATATGCCTGCTGCCGATGTTTAAAATCAACTACAGCAATAATAAGTTTTTCATCTTCAATCAAATAAAATAGTCTATAGTTACCAACTCTATACCTATAATAGCCTTCCAGTTTACCTTTAAGCTTTTTTATATTTGTTCCATAATGAGGATTTTCTCGTAATTGAGGATAGATAAAATTTTCTATTTTTGAATAAAGCTTTTTATCTATTGTCGTCTTTAATTTTAAAAATGTTTTAGTCTCTGCAATTTGATATTTAGACAACTGTGTAATCACCATTTTTTAGATCATCTAAACCATTCATCAAGTTTTTTACAAGTTCTTTATCATCCATGATTTCTTGTATTTCATCATTATCTACAAACTGTGAAGATGTTAAGTACTGCATTGTCGCAAACTCAATAAAGTTTGAAAGGTTTCTCTTTTGACCTTCTGCAGCAAGTTTAATCATATTGTAAATTGAATCATCTACTCTCATTGTTACAGTCTTCATAACAACTCCTTTGAATATTTATATTTACTATTATATTCAATTTTATTCACAATGTCAATATGTTTGGATTGCACATAACGCCCAAGTTCACCGGCCCAATTGAGATGTGCTAGTCTTTTCAAGCACAGCTTAATTGGGTCCGAGTGCAACGCCTTGTTATGTGTGATTTAGCACCCACAGACAGACTGCTTTCTTGATTGGCCATTCTTACCTTTTGTAGTGTAACCATCTCTTCGCCACCAATCTAATCCGCCCAATAATTCTTTAACTTTAAAACCAAATTCT
>CAMZLC010000009.1 GCA_947311605.1 uncultured Sulfurovum sp. | reverse complement strand
GCAATACCATACCCTACGCGCATACCCCCCAATCCATAAGCCTTAGAAAAGGTACCGAGATAGATCACATTCTCATACCCCAAAATATCTTTGGGGGGGATCAGGTATTGTGTGTCCTTGGCGGAGGCATACTCCATATAAGCACCATCTATCACAACAAGTGTCTCTTTATCTGCAGCATTGATGATGGTCAGAATATCCTCTTTGGATGTGGCATCTCCTGTGGGATTGTTGGGGGTGCAGAGATAGACGATATCAGGGGTGTGTGTCTGCATCATCGCAAGGAACTCATCCACCCGATGCGCATAGCTGGGTGTTCTCAGCACAGTGGCGCCGACCTGTCTAGCGTAGATCTCGTACATGGCAAAGGTCACCTGACTCATGAGCACAGAAGAGCCCTCATGCAGTTTGGCACGAGAGAGAAACTCCAGGATCTGGTCGCTGCCTGCTCCGATAATAATATGGGAGTCATCCACCCCATATTTGGACGAGAGTGATGCTTTGAGCGCATACATGCTGTCATCGGGATAGAGGTGTGCTTTGTCTGCGTGGCTACAGATCACTTTGGCAACAGCAGGGTTGGTGCCAAGCGGGTTCTCATTGGAAGCCAGCTTGACTACCTCTTCAGGTTTTACGCCAAATTCTCGTACAACCAATTCAATAGGCTTGCCTGCCTCATACACCTCAATATCATCCAAATATGGGTTGAATTTCATCTTACACATCCTCCGCTTCTTTGACATAGGAGCCTAGAAACTTGATCGACTCTTTATGTTTTGCAAATATTCTTTGAATTTTCTCGTCATGCTGATGCCCATCAAACTCAATGAAGAAAATAGACACACCTTCAACGATATGGGATTTGATCTTGGTCAGATCGATCTTGAGCTCCTTGAAGTCATTCAAAAAATCCACCAATGCGCCTGGTCTGTTTGGCAGCCTGACCAAAATCGTGGTCTTATCATTGCCGCTTGGAGCATTTTCAAAATCACTGATAACGAAAAATCGTGTGCGGTTGTTGCCTTTGTCTTCAATATTGCTAAACAGGATTGGCAATGCATACATCTTGGAGGCCACTTCTGCACAGATGGCTGCAGCCTGCGGGTCATTGGCGGCCAGTTTCGCTGCTTTGGCAGTGGACTCCACAGGGATCTGCTCCAGCTCATCCAAGCTATAATCTTCCAGAAACTGCTTGCACTGTCCAAAAGCGATATCTTTGGAATAGAGTCGCTTGAGATGCTTGACATCCTCTGCCTTGGTCGCAAGTACATGATGGATATCCACCATCACCTCTGCGATGATCTTGGTGTCAAAGTCCTGTAGGGCAGTGATCGTATCGCTGACAATACCGTTGAAACTGTTTTCGATAGGCACCACGCCGAACTTGGCTCTGCCTTGGCTGACTTCCCTGAACACACCTTTGATTGAGCCTACGGGCACATAGCTACTCAGCGCACCAAATCTGTTCTCTGCTGCCTGATGGGTAAAACTGGCATCGGGTCCCAGAAAGGCGATACGTTCCGGCAACTCAAAGTTTCTTGCTATTGCAAAAAGCTCGAGATACAGCGCCTCTATCGCCTCCTCTGTCAGAATGCCATGGCTTGCCCTGTTTCGTTGCTTGAGCCGCTCCAGTATCTCCTGCTCTCGCTCTGGGCGATAGATGGGTGCACCTGTACTGTTTTTTAGTTTGCCTACCTGGTGTACCAGCTGCATTCTCTGATTGTAAATATCCAACAGTGCATTATCCATCTCGTCGATCTGTTTTCTGATCTGATTCAGTGCCATGCCTAGACTCCTTTATACATGCAGATATGCTTTTTCCAAGCGTATCTGATCCTCAAACGATTCTCGCTGCCGTATCACTCTTTCGCTATTTTGTGACACAACAACCTCTGCTGCCCTGCCTCTGGTATTGTAGTTGCTCGACATCGTAAATCCATAAGCACCTGCATCCTCTATCACAATCAGATCATTGTGCCGTGTCTGAGGAAGTGCAACCTCTTTTGCCAACCAGTCACCACTCTCACAGATGGGGCCTACAATATCCGCCTTGTTTCTCTCCTGACTTGTCTCTTGACCCACTTGACCAAGGAATGTGATACGGTGATGTGCGCCATACAGCGTGGGGCGAAGCAGGTCATTCATCGCCGCATCCACAATCACAAAACGCTTGTCGCCATTCTGCTTTTCATACAGCACAGAGCTAAGCAGATATCCGGCATCTCCGGTCAAGGCACGACCCAATTCACACATCAGCGTCAGATCCAGTCCCTTGGTAGCCTCTGCAATCGCCTCTGCATAGGCAAGGGGATCTATTAATGTCTCCTCTGCATAGCGAATACCTACGCCGCCGCCTGCATCAAAGAACTTGATCTCCACACCAATAGCTTTGAGTGAGCGCACCAGATCGGCTACAATCTGTGCCGCTTCTGCAATCGGTGCCAGATCCGTCAGCTGTGACCCAATATGAAAGTGAATTCCTACCGGCTCCAGAAATTCCGAGTTTTTTGCGTAGATATACATTCGTTTCGCCATGGAGATCTCTACACCAAACTTATTCTCATGAAGTCCCGTAGAGATATAGGGATGGGTTTTGGGATCCACATTGGGGTTGATGCGAATGGAAATACGTGCAGGCTTGCCCAGTGCTCTGGCCACCAGTTCTACACGCTTCATCTCTGCTTCGCTCTCAAGATTGAGCATAAGAATCTCTTCGTTCAGCGCCTCTTCGATCTCATGATCCTGCTTGCCTACACCAGAGAAAATGATCTTGTATCGCTCTATCCCCGCTGTCAGCGCCCTGCGTACCTCGCCGATACTGACACAGTCTGCGCCTGCGCCCAATGTGCCAAAATGCTGGATCACTGAAAGATTCGAGTTGGCTTTGACGGCATAGGAGATGAGGGATTTTTGACCGCTAAAAGCCTCTTTGAAAGCCCGATAGTTTTCAGCCATCTTGTCAAAGTCATAAATATATAAGGGGGTGCCGTATTTTTGTGAAAGGGTGTGAAAATCTATCGACATCTATATATCCTAAAGTTGTAAATTATTTTGAGATAGATTTTATCTAAATTTTACATTAAATTAGCTTCTCCTGCTCTCCTGCATAAAGAGAGAGCGCATAGCCCAACAAAAGTGCTATGGGGAGCAATACGGCAATATCCGGTGAAACAGCACCCCCCACACTCAAGCTATACAAGGCATACAGCAGCCCCCAAAGCACCAGAGTGCCTCCCAGAGAGAGTGTCCAAACCAATTCCCGATTCATGTATCTCGCAAAATAGGCACTCTTGAAAAAAAGGAGTGCAGCCATAGCCAGAGAGAACAGAGGCAAAAGAGCCTTGTTATAAAAAGATGCTTTGATATTGCTGGTGTCCAAGCCCTGTTTTGTCAGCACCAGATAGGTATTGAGCGCATCCTTCAAAGAGAGAGAGTCACCTTCATAAAGCAGCTCCATCACCTTTGGCTTATACCCTTTCAGAAAAGTATAGCTGGCTAGGAATTTTTTTTGAAACCCTTGCAATACACCCTGTTTCGAGTACTGTTTTTTTGTCTCTATCGCATTTTTGGCAACCCACTTCTTCCCATCAAACTGAGCATTGTTAAGCGTGACGGCACTCACTACTCTGTGCTCTTGTAATGAAAATACCGTAACATCCTCGACTGTTTTCTGAACCGGATCCAGTTTTTTTACATAGACGAAGGTATCATTATATTTAAAAAAAAGATCATCTACCAGACGTACGCTCTGTGTGTGGTGGCGAATAGCCCATGCTTTTTCTCTGGCATAGGAGAATTCACCAGTCTGAAAAAAAAGCAACAACAGATAAAGGATAAGTCCCGGCAAAAAGAAAGGCACAAACAGCTGTTTCCTTGTATAGCCAAATGCCCGCAGCGACACCCAAGTATTGGTACGCACAAAAAACATATACTGTGTCACCGCTGCGAACACAATAGCCAGAGGATAAAACTGGGAAAGCCGAAACTCCCAAGTATAGAAAAGATAGAGAATCGTCTGATTCCCTGTATTGGAAATCTCGTCAGCGTACTTAAGATAATCAATGAGTGTAATCGCCAGAGTAATCGCCAAGAGTATCATCAGAAGATGTTTTCCGGCATGTTTTGCTGTGTACTGGAAATAGCTGGGCAACATCTGTCAGGGAAGCATCGAGATATTTTTGATAGAATAGAGCGATTTGATCTGCTCCAACGTACTTGTGGGGATTTTCTGACAAACCAATGCAACATAGACAAGCAGTTTTTCTATATGCTGCTCCTCTTCTTCGGAGAATGCATGCAACACATAGTCTGACACCTGGGTGCTGTGTTCAGGCTTCCCTATGCCTATTCTGATACGTATATACTCTCTCCCGATCGCATCATCTATCGATTTCAAGCCATTGTGACCACCGTGTCCACCGCCCTTTTTGAACCTCACTGCACCAAAAGGAAGGTCAATATCATCATGTATGACAATAATTTTATCCATATCAATCTTGAAAAATTGTTTAACTATTACTACACTTTTCCCCGAAAGGTTCATAAAGGTGGTAGGCTGAAGAAAAAAGAGTGTACCGTGACGAAAAAGCTTGCCATGAAACGAATTTTTGGAGATCTCTCTGGCCTCCAGATCGGAGACCAGTTTCTCTATGACTCTGAAACCCATATTATGTCGGGTTTTGACATATGCTGATCCAGGATTTCCTAAACCAACAAAGAGCATCGCCTACCCTGCTTTGATCATACCACAGACAGAGACATCTGCACGGTCCATCATTTTACATCCTTCGGGTACCTCGATATCTCTGACAAGAAGCGAGTCATCCCTATCCAAATCAGAAACATCCAAGGTGAAGTGCTGAGGCATGTTCTCAATGGCACCTCTGACTTTCAATCTTCTCTTGCTCATAATCAGTACACCCTTGTTTTTCAGTCCTTTGGGTGTACCGACTGTCTTGACGGGCACCAGATAGTCTCCCACTACGCCAGGTATTGCCACACGGAGATCCGCATGCACAATATCACCATTAACGGGATGAAGCTGATACTCCTGAATAGCGACTTTAAGCGCTTTGTCTCCTACTTTAATCTCCAGCGTCAGTGCCTCTTTGGCTCTCACCGCTTTGATAAAATCACCTCGCTTAAATGCAGCATGGATATTCTCCACGCCTTTTGCATAAATGTTAGCGATTAGATAACCATCTCTTTTGAGCTGCTTTGCATTGCTCTTTCCGATACTCTCTCTAATAATACCTTCTAACATAGTAGTCCTTTGTGTAAAATACGGCGCGATTATACCACGATGAAACTTAATGCTCCACCACCTTGAATTCAAAGGCATCCATCGTATCCCCCTCTATCTCTTTGATGGCCTGCTTGGCTCCCCC
Organism: uncultured Sulfurovum sp.; assembly: GCA_947311605.1. Lineage (GTDB taxonomy): Bacteria > Campylobacterota > Campylobacteria > Campylobacterales > Sulfurovaceae > JAAXPZ01. The sequence continues at coordinate 2,121 of CAMZLC010000009.1, read as the reverse complement.
TCTTCCCACACCTTCGAGTTTCAACTTCAGGTCAGAAGGCCTACTGGCAAACTCCAAAGCCACTTCTTCTGTGATCATGCGTCTATCCACAAGGTTCAACAGGTGCTGATCGAAGCTCTGCGAACCATAGATATCGTGCCCCTCTTCGATGGCATCGAGTATCTCAAAGTCTCTGTTTTCGGCGATAAGCTCTCGAATTCTGCTTGTCTGCATCATGACTTCTGTTGCCGCGACCCTGCCGCCATTTTTACTGGGTATCAGCCGTTGGGAGACGATTCCGGAAAGTACTGAAGACAAGGAGAGACGAATCCGGTTCTGCTCCTCCTTGGGAAAAGAGCCCACAATACGGTTGATGGTCTCTTTGGCATCCAGTGTATGCAGTGTAGAGAATACCAGGTGCCCTGTATTGGCAGCGTGCAAGGCAAGCTCAATTGTTTCCGGGTCTCGCATCTCTCCGACCAGAATCACATCCGGATCCTCTCTCAGTGCCGCAGGAAGCGCATCTTTGAAGTCATAAAAGTCACTTCCCAATGCCCGCTGGTTGACCAGACATTTGATATCATGATGCACAAACTCAATGGGATCCTCGAGTGTGATAATATGCTTCTGATAGGTGCGGTTGATCTTGCCTATCAGAGCCGAAAGGGTAGTGGACTTTCCGCTTCCGGTCACACCGGTGACCAATACCAATCCTCTGGGCATATCAGAGAACTTTTCTATCGCATTGGGGAGCTTGAGCTCTTCAATGGTGGGAATATGTGCGGATATCACACGCAGAACAATACTGAGCCCATCCATTTGGTTGAAGATATTTACCCTGAAACGGCTTGTCTTGTCCGGCTTGTAGCTAAAGTCCACTGAACCGTGTTTGTCCAACTTTTTATATTGTGTTTCTGTTGTCATCTCCCGAACCAATGTTTCCACATCCGCTGCACTCAGTTTTTCTTTTCCCAGTGCCCGGAGCAAGCCATGCACGCGCGTCCTGACATAAGAGCCTGCCTTGATATGCAAGTCACTCCCTTCGTTGGCGACCATACTTCGCAGATAAAGCTTCAGTTTCTCTTCCATCTTTTATCCCTCCTTTTAGCCGAGCTGCTTCAGCATCTCTTCAAATGCCTGCTCGAATGCCGACAACCCATCCTGCAAAAGCGACAGACTGGTCTCATTTATGTCTATACCTTCCTGTTCCAGTTGCGAAAAGTACGCCTCAATCTCCCCTTCTGTGATTGGCAGTTTTGGCTCTTTTATGGGTGATTCTACATACGCTTCTATGGTTGCCAAAGGCGCGGTATTGACAGAGTGTGCCGCCAAAAGTTCTTGGATATAGTACGCTGCAGGCAGGGTATCCCCTTTCACCCCGGTACTGGCAAACAAAGTGCGGATATTTGGCATGGCTGCCCTTTCAACAAGTGCGTAGATCCTTGCTGCATTCAGTATACCGGTTCTGGAGGGCTCGGTACCGGCAGCGAGAAGCTTGGCATCCAGCAATCTGTCAAAACGGCTGACAAACACAGAGAGAACCCCCTGTACTTTTCCGGAAAAGGCTTCTGTGCCCTTCTGCATCGCATCCAGGCAACGCTCTGCCTGCTCAGAGGAGAAGATCAGCGTAGCATTGACCGAGATCCCTTTGCCCATCAGCCTCTGCATCGCTTCATAGCCTGCTTCAGTAGCCGGTACTTTGACCATCACATTGGGCTCCCCTATCGCAGCAAAAAGTCTCTCACCCTCTGCAATGGTTCCTGCCGTATCATTGGAGAGAAAAGGGTCTACCTCTATCGAAATATAACCATCATTTCCCGCATCATAGCAGCCTCTGAGCGCCTGGGCAGCGGTGCGTATATCCGTGATCGCCAGTGCCTCATACTTCTCTTTGGGGCTTTTGCCCTGGAGGGAGAGTAGCTGCTCCCGATAGGCAGGAGAAGAGCTGATCGCAGAGGCAAAAATAGACGGATTGCTGGTCGCACCGTTGATCACCCCCTTCTCGATCAACAGAGGGAAGGCCTCTTTCAGATAGTCTCTCTCCACAAAATCCAACCACAATGAAAACCCTAATGTTTTGTCTACCACGCTATTGCTCCTTATATGTCCATTCAAAATCCTGCCAGCTCCCAAGATCGCTGG
>CAMZLC010000008.1 GCA_947311605.1 uncultured Sulfurovum sp. | reverse complement strand
TAAGCAAAACCATTCTTCCACTCACTCTCATTTATGCTACAATATCAGATGCTTGTTTGAGGGTTGAAAAAGTGGAAGGCTGGGAGTGAAAAGGGTGGAAGAATAAAGTGAAATTTGCAGTGTATCCTGTAGCAGATATTTTTGATAAATATGGCGTAAAATTTAATGCCAATGACTATATCAGTGGTGTAAGAAATTTTTATGCCGACAGTCAAGGGAGGATGATCGGGTGCCCATTTAACTCCTCTACACCTGTTATGTACTACAACAAAGAGATATTTAAAAAGGCGGGCATCTCAACACCTCCGGAGACATGGGAGGAGTTCGAGAAGGATGCCAAGCTGATCAAGGATGCCGGATACATAGCGTTGGCACAGAGCCACAGCCCGTGGATTTTTGCTGAGAATTTCCACTCAAGACACAATATCCAATTGGCAAACAAAAACAATGGCTTTGATGGATTGGCAACAGATATCAATTATGAAAATCCTGCACTTATCGATCACTGGGATACGCTCAAGAGCTGGTCAGATAAGAAATACTATAAATATTATGGTCGTGGCTGGGGAGACAATCAGCAGGCTTTTTATGATCAAAAAGTAGCAATGTGGCTAGGTTCAAGCGGCTCTTTCGGTGGTCTCAAGAAAGGTGCAAAATTTGATTTCGGAACAACCTACTTACCTTATTGGAAAAAGTATATCGACAAGGGTGCACAGACATTTATCGGCGGGGCAGCACTGTTTGTCTTTTCTGGAAAGAGTGATGAGAAATACAAAGGTATTGCCAAATTTTTTAGCTTCTTGACCAGCCCGGAAATACAGTACTACTGGCACAAAGAGACAGGATATGTACCTATTACCAATGCTGCTTATGCTCTAGCAAAAAAAGATGGCTACTATAAGCAGACACCTGATGCTGAAATTGGTATCAAGCAGCTAAGTCTTCCTACTCAGAAGTGGACCAAGGGTTATAGGGTCGGAAACTATGTGCAGATACGTGAAGTGATGGTAGAGGAGTTTGAAAAGATCCTTAACGGCAAGAAAAGTGCCAAAGAGGCTTTTGCTACAATTCACACCAAGGCAAATGTGTTGTTGGAAAAATTTGCTCGCACACATAAGCAGTAGAGAGAGGATTCGGTGACGGATTTGTCACCGAGCCATACAGTATGAAAAAAGTTCAATTCAATCACCGCTTTTTGCCCTATCTTTTTATTGCTCCACAGATTATTATCGTTGTAATTTTTTTTCTTTGGCCCTCAGCTATGGCAGTATACTACTCTTTTCAGATGCAGGATGCCTTTGGTGTGAGTATGCAATTTGTGGGTATAGATAACTATAGAGATATTTTTGCCAATATGGAATATTTTCATACATGTGTATTTACACTTCTTTTCTCTGTGGCAGTGACACTTTTTTCTCTTAGTATAGGGTTGTTTTTGGCATACAAGGTCAATACGATACTGAGAGCAAAGAGCGTCTACAGAACACTGTTTATGTGGCCCTATGCTCTGGCACCTGCCATTGTTGGCTTGATTGCTTCATTCCTCTTTAACGAGAGCCATGGTGACCTCTACGCGTTTCTCAACCAACTTGGATGGCAATTCGATCCTAAAAGTGATCCTTTTGACGCACAGGCTATGCTTATTTTTGTAGCATCATGGAAGCAGATCAGTGTCAATTTTATCTTTTTTCTCTCAGGATTGCAGGGGATACCGCGTGGTGTGATCGAGGCCTCCAAGATTGATTGCCAAAGTGCCATCAGGAGGTTTTGGACTATTACATTTCCCCTGTTGAGTCCTACGACTTTTTTTCTGTTGATTACCAACATTACTTATGCTTTTTTTGAGACTTTCGGTCTGATAGATACCACCACAAGAGGCACCCCCATGGGCGAGACAAAAACATTGGCATACAAGATCTACCAAGATGGTTTTTTGGGGGCTGATATTGGGGGATCTTCGGCACAGTCAGTGATATTGATGCTCTTTGTGTTGGCCTTGACTGTCTTCCAGTTCAAATACCTAGAGAAAAAGGTGCACTATTGAAAAAGATACGATATGACAAATTACCTGTACACATTTTTCTCATTGTGTCAGCATTGGTTTTCTTGCTTCCTGTATGGATGTTGATAGCCACATCGACACACTCCCCAGAGGAGATTATTCAGCATGGCTTTCAGCTTGGGATCGGTGAGCATTTTCTCTCCACTTATAAAAGTATTTTGTTTGAGAAGGAGGGCTACACCAAAAGTGTCACTGCGGGCAGGATGCTCATCAACTCTTTGATATTAGGGTTTGGTTTTGCAATAGGCAAAGTGATCATATCATCATTGGCGGCATATGCAATCGTCTATTTTCGATTCAGGCTGGCAAACTTTCTTTTCTGGATCATTTTTCTTACACTGTTGTTGCCGGTGGAGGTGCGTATTGTTCCCTCGTTTGAGGTGCTCTCTACTCTGGGACTGCTCAATAGCTATACGGGCTTGATCGTGCCTCTGATAGCATCAGCAACCGGTACATTTTTCTTCCGACAATTTTACAAATCAGTGCCCGACGAATTACTGGAGGCCGCCAAAATAGATGGGGCAGGCAGTTGGCAATTTTTTATTGATATTTTATTGCCGCTCTCCAAAACCATGATGGTGGCACTCTTCATTGTAATGTTTATAGTTGGGTGGAATCAGTATCTATGGCCTGTCATGATGACCACAAAACCTGAATACTCAACGCTGCTGTTAGGCATTAAGGAGATCTATCAAAGCAATTTTGAGGGTTCATACTTGCCTGAATACAATAAGGCGGCTGCAATGACAATTTTGGCTCTGATTGTTCCGGTGGGCATTGTAGTGATTTTCCAGAAATGGTTTGTCAAGGGCCTAGTGGATACAGAGAAGTAGGAGTATAAACGGTGTATTTGAATATCAAAGATGTAGACAAAAGTTACAGCAAAGAAAAAAAGATCATACATGGGCTAAGCCTAGAGGCAGAAAAAGGTGAATTTCTGGTAATTGTAGGCCCCAGCGGTTGCGGCAAATCGACACTTCTTAGGATGATTGCCGGTCTTGAGGAAATAGACAGGGGTATCATTGAAATTGATGGTCAGGTGGTCAACAGTCTCTCGCCTGCACAGAGAGATATCGCAATGGTTTTTCAAAATTATGCCCTCTATCCTCACATGAGTGTCTATAAAAATCTCTCCTATGGGCTCAAAAACAGGGGGTTTGATAAGGGCTTGATTGAGCAGAGGGTACATGAAGTTGCTAAACTGCTTCAGATCGAAGAGTTTCTGTTTCGCAAACCAAGTGCTTTGAGTGGCGGGCAGCGACAGCGTGTGGCAATGGGAAGAGCGATTGTCCGTGAGCCCAAAGTTTTTTTGTACGATGAGCCACTCTCCAATCTGGATGCCAAACTGCGACACCAAATGCGTATCGAGATCAGAAAGCTGCATGAGCGGTTAGGAATCACCTCTGTCTATGTCACGCACGATCAGGTCGAAGCGATGACACTGGCAGATCGTATTGTTGTGATGAATGAGGGCAAGATCGAGCAGATTGGCACGCCTGATGAGATATACAACACTCCGGCATCCGTCTTTGTCGCCAAATTTATGGGCACACCGCCTATGAATATTTTTCAAGTGAAAATATCTAACGGCAAGATGGATTTCTTGGGCATAGAAGTTGAGACAGGAAGTTCTGATGACACACTCTTTGTCGGGATAAGACCTGAGGCTATACAGGATGAAGAATCAGATATCTCGATAGAGGTTGCAGTCACTATGGTGGAGCGGCTGGGAAGTGAGAATATTATTTATGGAGAGTGCATGGGCGAGCAGGTGATTATCAAAAGCAAAAAAACACCAAGTAAAAACGACACAATGCAATTTTATATCCCCAAAGAGAGCATTTTTATCTTCTCTTGAGAGTTTTTGATCTATTTAAGGCAGAATATTAAGATTGAAAGTAGATGCATTTGCAAATTTTGATATATAATCCTCAACCCTTTTAAATAAATTACGATATATTTGTTATGATATTTCAAATACACCAAAGGCAGATGTTATGAAAAAAATTATGTTGATTTTGTCTATACTGTTTAGTGGATGTGCTCAAAAGCCGCCAAAAGATGCTGAGCAGATTAAAGTAAGTATGGAAAAAAGCTATCATGATGATTTTAATCTCAAAAATAATTTTTGGAAAGTTGCTGATGGTAACTGGAATTTCAAAGATGGATTTTTGATCCAACAAGAGACTTCAAACAGCTATAACGCTATCATAAATTCAAAAGAGAAATTTAGTCATTGTCAAATAGAGGTTGATTTTATGCCTATTGGTGGCAGATGGGATGCTAGTGGAGGCATCATTTTCAGAGCACAGGATAACAACAACTACTATATCATCAGAGCAAATGCATTGGAGGATAATTTTTCTTTGTATACCTATATCAATGGTTCTCGCTCAAACTTAATCGAGGTAGAGACAAAGGCACCAGAGATAAAAAAGTGGCATACTATTAAAGTAGTAGCAAAAAATAGCCATATACAGGGGTATTTGGATGGTAAATTATTAATCGATTATATTGATGATACATTTAAGAGTGGATATATAGGTTTGTGGACAAAGGCTGATTCTGTAACCAAATTTGATAACTTACAGGTCAAAGGCAAATAGCCTATCCGGAAAATTATCTCAACATGGTTGGTATGTAGTAATGTGTACACTACTCGCTGGCTCACTGCGCCAAGCATACAAGCCAGCGACTGCCTTCCTGAAAGTATGTAACCAAACCGTATCCATCCTGTAATCCTCCTGTTTCCGATAGACTCTACAATACCTTTGTACAAAACACACAAAAGGACAATGTATGAAAAAGCATCTCTACGCGCTGGCGGCTGTAGCTGCGGTATCAGGTACTGCTTCGGCGGTCACACTCTCATTTGAGGGGGTCAAAGTACCCCAGACGGATCAGGAGAAGCGCAGCATCCTCGCTTCACCCCAAGTCACTGTCGATGGCAAAAGCTATCCGATCGGCTACCATGTGATCGCCAGAAGTGGTCAGCGTATCGGCAAAGGCATCTTCGGTCAGATCTTTGACAAAGAGGGCAAACCGGTATATAACAAAGACGGCTCTGTCAAGATCAGTAACAGCAACGACTTTGCCTCGCTGATCAAAAAAGGAGAGAAGCTTTTTATGGTCTCTCACTTTGAGACACGCCCGGCAGCAGTCTATATCACTGAGCTGGAGCAAAACAGAGAGACGGGTGATCTGAAGCCCCTATGGACACGCAACATCGACTTCTCCAAGTACAACGGCCTTTGGGTACCCTGTGCAGGCTCCGTGACACCATGGAATACCCACCTGGGCAGTGAAGAGTATCCGCCCAATGCCAGAAAGAGAGATGCGCAGGGCAATATCGACAAATACTATGCCCCTATGGCTGACTATATCGGTGGCGACCTCAAGGCACTCAATCCCTATGACTATGGGTTTGTTACCGAGATCAAAGTGCTGGACGAGAAGGGGCATACCGAAGCGCAAAAGCACTATGCCATGGGGCGTTTCGCACATGAGCTTGCCTATGCGATGCCTGACCAAAAAACAGTCTATATGTCGGACGACGGTACCAATGGTATCTTTGGCAAGTTTGTGGCTGATTATGCAGGTGATCTGAGCTCTGGTGAGCTTTTTGCTGCCAAATGGAAGCAGACCAGTGCGACAGATGGCGGCAGTGCAGATATCGAGTGGGTCAGCCTGGGCAAAGCCTCCGATACGCAGGTGAGAGCAGCCCTGGACAAGCGACCGCTCTTTGATGATATCTTTGAGGTGGCCAAGCGGGCAGAAGATGGCAGTTGTCCTGCAGGCTTCCTGCCCTCCAACTACAGGGCAGAGATAGAGTGTCTCAAGGTCAAAGAGGGTATGGAGACAGCGGCTTCCAGACTGGAGACAGGACGCTATGCTTCGATGCAAGGCGCCACGGTAGAGTTCGCCAAGATGGAGGGGATCACCTACAATCCTCAGAAACATGAAGCCTATATGTCTATCAGCCGTGTCGAGAAGGGCATGGAGGACAACATGAAGCGAGGCAAAAAGAAAGACAAATATGACAAGGGCGGCAACAACGACATCAGACTGCCCTGGAATCACTGTGGTACAGTCTATAGACTTGGACTGGATGCAGGATACAATGTCGTGAAGATGCAGGGATTGATCTCCGGCACACCGATGCCAAAAGATGCCGATGGCAACAGCTGTACGCTGGACAATATCTCTATGCCGGACAATGTGACCTTTATCCCCAACAGCGATACGCTGATCATCGGTGAGGACACCAGCTACCACCAGAATGATATGATCTGGGCTTACACTCTGACAGACAAGAAGCTGACACGCATCCAGACCACACCGTACGGATCAGAGACCACCTCTCCCTACTACTATCCGGATGTCAATGGTCACGGATACCTGATGAGCGTGGTGCAGCACCCCTTTGGCGAAAGCGACGAGGACAAACTGCAAAATCCCGATGAGGCACATGCCTATACAGGCTATGTGGGGCCTTTCCCAGTCATCAAATAAATCCCTCTGCACAAGCATGCCCCAAAAGCCTGCTTGTGCCCAGAGGCAAGGGTATCTCTCTGGTACCTTTGCCCCTGATACGAAAGGAATGTGATGAAACAATGCTCTCTTTTGCTCTGTTGTCTTGTCTCTGCTTTGTCTGCAAACGCTCTCAAGATAGACATCAAAAACAGACAGCTGCACAACGACGCCCCCTATATCGTCAGCCAATGCTACACCAAAACCAAAGATGCCAAAGGAGGGGTGCATAACCCCTGCTTGAACTGCCACCGTGACTCCAAGGCACCGAACTATATCGATGACTGGGATCTGCAGGAGTCTTATGCATTTCCGGAGTATGCACTGACCAACCACTGGACCAATCTCTTCATCGATCGCAGCAAGGCGGTCTCACAGATCAGTGATGCCGCGATCAGGCACTATGTGAACGAGAGCAACTACTTTGATGCCAATGGATCTATCGTACTGGCAAAAAAGCTGAAAAACCTTCCGGAAGAATGGGATATAGATGGAGACGGCAGGTGGGATGGCTATATCCCGGACTGCTATTACCATTTTGACCGTGAGGGGTTTGACCATGCACCAGATGGCAACTATACGGGCTGGCGTGCCTTTGGCTATACGCCTTTTTTGGGGACATTCTGGCCGACCAACGGCTCGACGGATGATGTGCTGATACGCCTGAGTAAGGATTTCAGTGTCAATGATCAGGGGGAGTTCGATATCGAAACCTACAGGGTCAACCTCTGGATCGTAGAGGCACTGATCAAGCAGAAAAGCATCCAGATCGACCCGATCGATGAGCGCAAATATGGTGTGGATCTGGACAAAGACGGCAGGCTGGGTATGGCAGAGAAGATCGCCTTTGACTACGATCCTCTGCATGGGAGAATGATGTCCTATGTAGGGTATGCGCGCAAACAGCAGTACCAGCTCGCTGCCGGTCTCTATCCGGTGGGTACGGAGTTTCTGCATTCGGTGCGCTACCTCTCTGCACCCAAGGCGGGCAGGGTAGGTATGGCTGCACGCATGAAGGAGCTGCGCTACGGCCGCAAGGTCAGCTGGGCAGACTATGGGGTGCATGCGGAGCTGGCAGACGAGGAGATCAAGGAGAGAAACGACTATCCTGACAGACTGATGACCTATATCGGCGATGCGGAGCGCGGGGTGAGCAACAAGCGCGGCTGGCGCTACCAGGGCTTCATAGAGGATGCCGACGGTGCACTCAGACCACAGAGCTATGAGGAGCATCTCAACTGCATCGGCTGTCATGCCACGCTGGGGTCGCTGGTGGACTCTACCTTTGTATTTCCCCGCAAATTGGAGAGGGGTGCCTTCCAAAATGGCTGGTACCACTGGAGTCAAAAGGGATTGGCAGGTATGCCCGAACCCAAAATGCCGGACGGAAGCTATGAGTATACCCGCTACCTGCAGGAGAACGGTGCCGGTGACGAGTTTAGGGACAACGCAGAGGTGATGCAGAGATTTTTTGACCAAAACGGCACACTCCTGCAGTCTGAGACAGAGAAGCTGCACCGTGACATAGCCTATCTGCTCATCCCCTCGGTCGAGAGAGCACTGCAGCTCGACAAGGCATACAGGGTCATCGTAGATGAGCAGAGCTTCATCTACGGCAGAGATGCCCATATCGCACCGATCAAAAAGGTGCACAGGGAGCTCAAAGAGGACGAAAAGACAGGCGTGACCAAGCCTGTGAAGTATTTACCTCAAGCCATGCAATAGAGATCTCCTGTCTCCTGCAAAGCATCATCGATTTACCTGTGAGTGAACCCGCCAAGGGGAATATCTTTGGGGGTGTCTATACTTTGCAAATATCCATACATTAAGCCTTTGCAGTATAGGGGGAGATTCTAATGCATAGTTTGGGTTTATGTTGAAGCACCAGCTTCATATAAAGAATATCCGACATATATTGGTACTGAGTGACGGTAGTCAGTCGCGTAGAGGATTTGCTACTGGTACGATATGCTTCTATTCAAGACAGTGACAACAAGACAAAATATTTTTTGTTAAAACTATTGACAAAAATATTTTTGTTAGATATAATGACAAAAAATAATTTGTCAAAGGAGTATTCAGTGGCAATCATAGCAGGACAAGCAGTACGTGGTGAGAACTTTTGGGATAGACCTTATCTTATGGAAGATATTACAGATATTATAGAAAGTGGTGGGCATATACTATTGGTCGCCCCAAGACGTGTAGGCAAGACATCTTTAATGTATAAAATTCTTGATACTATGGGCGAAGAGTATGTCGTTATCTATATCAATACAGAAGCAGAACACAGTGTAGAGGCTTTTTGGGAGAAGTTGTTTCATGAACTTATGGATGATGAATTCATAGGAACATTATCCAATAAAGCAAATAATTTATGGACTAAATTAAAATCTATTCGTCTTAGTGAGGCGGGTACCAAAGGTATTAAATTTGGAGATAGTGAGCCTATCGATTATGCAAAAGCTTTTTTAGACCTATTGAAAAGTGTAGATACAGATAAAAAGCTTATTATAATGCTTGATGAGTTTTCCCAAACAATTGAAAATATCATACAGCGTGAAAGTATAGAAAAAGCAGAACAGCTTTTAAAAGTACACCGTGAAATCAGACAAAATCATAAAGTATCAGAAAAGACTGTATTTATTTATGCTGGTTCTATAGGGTTAGAAAGTGTTGTAGCAAATATCAACTCTTCTAAGCATATCAATGATTTAGCAAGCATTGCAGTACCACCCTTTGAGGCAGAGGATGCCAAGGCATTTGCAAAAGATTTGTGCGATAAAAATGGTATAGCGATAGAAGAATCGGATATCGTGTATATGTTGGGTAAAATCGAGTGGTATATCCCTTTTTATATACAACTTCTTGCACAAGAGGTGAAAAGACTGTATCGGCGTAACCCAGAAGTAAATGAATCTGTTATCGATAGGGCGGTAGAAAATGCACTCTCAAATAGAAAAGATTTTATCCATTGGGAAGAGAGACTCAATACTTTTTCTAAAAAAGGTAGAGTCTATGCAAAAGAGGTACTTTCTCTTATCTCGACAAAAAAGAGTGTAGAATCTAAAGAGCTTAGCAACCTCGTAGTAAAGCATAAGATAAAAGAAGCAGAAGCTAAGGAAATTATTCATGCACTGAAATATGACGGCTACATAAACAACAGTGGCGATGCGCGTATCTATCGCTTTAACTCTCCATTGCTAAGAATATGGTGGTACAACAATGTCGCAAACTAATACAGCTAGATATAAATACACTCCCGATGAGATGTCCCAAGAAGCATTCTTGGAGCGTTTTGTTGTGAGACAAGAAGTCTTTGAAGAGATTTTTGAAGAACTTGTTGAGGCAGATTACTCTGTACCTAATCAGCACTATATCATCATAGGTCAAAGAGGACAAGGCAAAACAACCCTCCTACGCAAACTCAAAATAGAAGTAGAAAAAGATAAAAAACTCTCTAAGTTTCTTCTGCCTGTTAAGTTCAGTGAAGAGCAGTATAGGGTTAGGCAACTATGTAGATTTTGGGAGGAGGTAGCAGACTATCTTCAGGTACATTATGAGGAGATATTTGATGGTATATTGGAAGGAATGGAAGTACATATAGATGATGATAACTACCCCGTAAAGTGTTTTTCGTACCTTGAAAAACAGTTGAAAAAAAAGAAAAAAAAGTTACTTATTTTAGTAGATAACATCGATGAGTTTCTTGCCAAGATTAAGCCTGAAGAGCAGCATCAACTTAGAGAGATTTTACTCACGAGTTCTAGCTTTATCATCGTGGGTGGTTCTACTAAGATGTTTGAACAGCAGTATGACTATAGTAAACCATTTTATGAGTTTTTTAAAATCATACGCCTAGAGGAGCTAAGTTTTGATGAGTCTGTTGCTCTTTTGAGGGTTCTTGGCGATGAAGAGCAGTCAAAAAAGATAGACTATATTGTAGAGCATACACCGCAACGCATAGAGACACTCAGACGCGTGACAGGTGGTGTACCTAGAACCATGGTAATGTTGTTTGATATTTTTATAGAAGACAATGGCAATGCCTTTGATGACTTGATGAAAATACTAGATGAGGTTACCCCTCTTTATAAAGACCGTATGGACGACCTGCCACCTGTACTCCAAGAGATCGTCGATACTATAGCCCTCAATTGGGATGGTATGAGTACCAAAGAGATAGCTAAAAAAACCAGAATGGAAAGCAAGGCAGTCTCTGCACAGATGAAACAGCTAGAGAAGTATCAGATAGTAGACTCAGATGCAGTTGGAAAAAACAAGATATATATCATCAAAGAGCGATTTTTTAATATCTGGTACCTGATGCGCTTTGGTAGAAAAAAAGACCGCACTAGGGTTGAGTGGCTAGTGAAGTTTTTGCTCTCCTGGTATAGCCCCAAAGAGCTGGAAGAGAAAGCAAAATCTTTTAGAAGTAGATTGGTGCATGGAGATAAATTGGATGTAAACTATGTCTATACGATGGGAGAAGCACTTTCTTATACGGGATGTTTAGGGCTAGAGGTCGAACATGACTTAAAGCAGAGTATGAGAGCATTTTTGAGTCCTACTAACGCTGAATATGCAAAACATATTACGAAATCAGACAAAGAGCTTATAGAAAAAGCAAATATCCTATATATCAAAAAAGAGTTTAAAAAAATTCTTACATTACATCTTTCCGTGTTAAAAGATTTACGGTTGCCGTGTGTCGAAATTTCGCAATTTCTTCGTTGATAGTTGCTTCTTTTTCTATAAAAGTATCAGTCTTTGCCATATAAGCTTCTGGTTGATAGTAATCGTAATATGATACGAAATAACTCACCGCATTGTCCGGAAAAAACTGTTGAAATTCTGCACAAAGCTGAGCTGCCGAGGTTTTATTATGTGCCAAAATGAGTATTGGTCGTTGAATTTTTTCAATGATATTTGCCATTGTAAAAGTTTTTCCAGTCCCTGTTGCCCCAAGGAGCGTTTGGTGTCGGAGTCCATTATTAATTCCTTTTAGAAGGTGTTTGATAGCAACGGGTTGATCTCCTGTTGGTTCAAATTCAGATACGAGTTTAAAGGGGATATCTATCATAAAAAAAGTCTATTAAACAAAAAAAGACAATTGAGTGTGCCATAAATATTTTTTTTTGCAAGAGAACTGTCTGAGAATTAGTCTTTTTTCTTCTTTTTCAATATTCCTTGAAGAGCTTTTTTTACGTTAGGAAAAAGGGGAAATGTTGTGCTTTTTTTATCTTCCTTAGTTATCCCCATAGCCTTATTGCTTGTTTTATTTATAATATCAAGCAGTGCTAATCGAATAACCTTTTCTTCTGGCGTTTCTTCTATCGTTCCTTCAATTTTTGTAATGTTATAGGCTTTTTTGTTCAGTCTTCCTGCCATTTTCTAAAAATTAAACAATCACAAACAAAAATCATTCTTGATCTTGTCGACACCTTTTTAGCTTTTCAAGAAGTTTTTGTCCATTTTTTTTGAGACGACCGCTCATTTGTTTTGTGGTCTTCTTTCCTTCGTCTGTGGTCAAGAGAAAGGATAGGACAGATCCCACAGCCCCTCCTATTACTAATCCAGCGAGGATTCCACTTCGTTTTCCGTTTGAATTTTTTGTCATGACGATTGAGTCAAAAATCTTTTACACATTAGTACTTCTACTTCTTTTTGTCAAATTCTAGCCGAAGTTCTGCTCCAAATTTTTCATGCAAAAGCTTGATAATATTAGCAAAAGCCGTATCGATCCCAGATTCTTCAAGTGTTTTTTCCCAAGAACGGAACTCTAGATGAAAAGATACATTTTTGAGTTCTCCTAGTTTTTCTCTATCGGTAAATTCATCAAAGAATGTGCATTTTGTAAGTAGTGGAGAAGCTTGGTGAGCTATTTTCATCAAATCTCCAGCAAGTGTTTTAGGGGGAACTACAATCGAAAGGTCTCTTCTCACTGTTGGAAACGGAGAAATTGGCTTATATTTCAGTTCATTTTTCCCAAGTGCTTTGAGAAGTTTTTCAGTTTCAATTTCAACAAAGGCAATAGCCGCTTTTCGGACGGGGTGCTTTCCTGGATGAAGACTTGCAATAATTCCAATGCTTTTGCCATCGATTGTTATAAAAGCACTTTGTACGGGATGGGTGAGTGCAAATAACGTTGCACCAGGGATAAATTCAATGCGATTCTTTTCAATTCCAATCGTTTCTAATAATGAAAGAAGTTGTGATTGCACACGATAAAATTGTTTTTCACTTTTCCCATTCAATGTCGCAGAAAACAAAGCCAGTCGTGATATTTCTGTTCTTTTGGCACTATGTGTTTTTCCCAGTTCAAAGAAATCAACTTGTCCGTGGTTTCGGATTTCAGATTCAAGATCGGTTATAAAGTTTGAAATAAGTGTTTGACGAAGGTATGTGTAGGCTTCTGACGAGGGGTTTTGAACTTTGATGTAAGATTCAAAAGATTCTTCAAGTAACTCAGGATCACCCAGCGCCACAAAAGTAGAATGATATACTTCCAAAAATCCTTGTGAAACTAGGTTTTCTCGGATATTCCAGTCCAAATTTCGAAGTTTATTTACTACGGGCGGGATTACTGGCAGAGAAGGAATGGCTGATTGAATTTTTTCAAATCCATAGAGTCGGACTACTTCTTCAATCAAATCTTCAGCCGTTTCCACATCTTTTGTGGCTCGCCAAGAAGGAACCGTTACGTCTAATTCTTTTCCATCTTTTTGTACATCAAAACCAAGCGATTCTAGTTTTTGTGAAATATCTGTATCTGAAATATTAATCCCAGAGAGTCTTCGTAAGAGTTTAGGATTGAGTGAGACGCGTTGTTCTGGAAATGGATTTGTAAATATATCCGTGAGTTGAGAGGTTATTTTTATCTCGGGAAGAAATAGTTTTGTCTGTTCAATAGCGTGTCGGATTGTGTTGGGACACATTTCTGGATCGAGTGATTTTTCAATTCGCATAGAACTTTCTGATCGGAGTGAAAGTCGTTGAGAAGTTTTTCGAATCGTTGTGGCATCGAGTGATTCTGCTACATAGATGACTCGAGTCGTTTCAGGGCTTACAGAAAAACCTTATCCTCCCATAATTCCAGCAATAGAAAGTACATTTTTGTCATCTGCAACAACAATATCTTCTTCTGTGAGTTCGTATTTTTCACCATCAAGTGCGAGAATGCTTTCTCCTTTTTTGGCTTGTCTGAGATAGAGTGTTCCGTTGATTTTGTTCGCATCAAATGCGTGTATGGGCTGACCGTATTTGAGCAATGTTAGATTGGTTACATCGACAAT
>CAMZLC010000007.1 GCA_947311605.1 uncultured Sulfurovum sp. | reverse complement strand
TGTTGTAATGTTGGTCAGCAGTATAGAAATAACGATCTATGTTGTCAAGAAAAAAACATTTGCTCTGGAATGTACTCGTGAAGTATCATGTGGGGGAAAACGTCCTGGTCGGATGGGGTGAGTAGTTACAATAAAAGAAGGTTAATGTTAATTACCTTATCAGGGACAAGGAAAATGGAACCATCAGCAAAAATAAGCATCTTAATCTATGACATCAAATTGAAGAAATGAACGATTTGCCAGATGCAGATCAGAAAACCGTGGTATCATTTTCAGATGCATTTTTTAAACGCCAAAATTTTAAAATATTAGTACATAGCTAAGGAGTTTGCCGTGAATACTTTTACAGCTGTAGTCCATCGTGAAAATGATATTTATGTTGCCGAATGCCCGGAAGTTGGAACCGCCAGCCAAGGCAACACTTTTGAAGAATCAATGCATAACCTTCAGGAGGCAACAGAGTTATATCTTGAAGAGTTTCCCATGAAACCGGCTTATCGCCCTATTCTCACAACCTTTGAAGTGCCTGTCCATGCCTGAGTTGCCCCACATTTCAGGAGACGAGGCGATCAAGATTTTTAAGAAACTAGGTTTTCTCGAAGTCCGGCAGAAAGGAAGTCATGTGGTCATGCGCAGGGCCGATAAGGGATGCGTTATTCCCAGGCATAAGGAGTTGGCCATAGGAACACTCCGCAGTGCAGTCAGGCAGGCCGGGGAATAACTGTTGAGGAATTTGTTGAAGCCAGACAATAGACACAAACAAGTGGCGCTATGAGCAAAGAGTTTAAAAAACCTCATATTTAATTGGGGTCTGTCCCCCCATTACACCGTGTTCATTCCGTGTTCATTCCGTATTGTTTTTTATATTATATATGATATCATATTGGTGATATCTTTTTTAGGATTTTAATCAGGAGGGCACCATGGGGAACGTCAGCTTACGTGGCATTGATGACCATGTCAAAAATCTTCTTAAGGCCGAAGCCTTAAAAAATGGAATGAGCGTTAATAGATTGATTCTTTCATATATCCACAAGGGAATCGGAATCGACCCAATGAATCGTACTAGATATTGCGACCTTGATAAACTATCCGGTACCTGGAGTGATACAGAGAGAGATGAATTTTTGCAGGCAACAAGCAACTTTAATCAGATCGATGAAGAGATGTGGAAATGAAAAAGATCCTGCTTGATACAAACGCATATGCAGCATTTAAAAATGGCAACAAAGATGCGATAGAAATTATTAGGCTGGTGGAGAAAATTGGCATTAGCAGTATTGTTCTTGGAGAGCTAATCGCTGGTTTTATTCTGGGAAATAGGGAAGAATTAAACAGAAAAGAATTGAGCGAATTCCTCTGTTCTCCCCGAGTCACTTTGCTGCTGATTGACAATGAAACATCTGAGTATTATGCCCGGATATTTCAACAACTTCGCAAGAAAGGCCAGCCAATCCCAACTAATGATCTCTGGATAGCAGCCACTTCCATCCAACATGGTTTCACAATATTTACATATGACAAACACTTTTCAGACATTGATAATTTAATAATATGCCAATCACCTGAAATGCTGTATCCATAACGAATTAAACCGTGGTCTGTCCCCTATTGTTACTACTATTGTTCATTCGCCTTCTTATTTTTAAAAAAAAGCGGCATCACCAAGGTGATGCCGCTCATATCTTAGGAAAAATGTCTCAGATGAAAAAAGAGATGTTATTTCTTCCCTTTACGTTTCCGCATACCCACAAGACCGACAAGGCCGGTGCCGAAAAGCAACATGGTGGCAGGCTCGGGAACAGGGGCAGGAGGATTGCCGAGAGGTACTCTTTGAATATTTGGATCATTGCTGGTGCCGCCAGTGTACAGTTGCCCACCGGCACGTACCACGACAGGGGAAGCGGGGATAAAGGGCACAGAACTCGCCACCATGCCAAACTCATCCTCTATTCCGGTGTACGCACCAATTGCATCTTCCACTGTACTTGCATTAGCGACAAATGCATAGCCATACCCTGAAAACACATCATCCCAGAGGCCAAATGAGCCATCATAATCTCCTGAAGTGACTAACGAAACATCCCAAGTTCCACTATCGAGAAACAAAACGTCATCAGGGTTCCCTATCGTTTCATCAAACACAACACCAACCGCAAAACCGGTAATGCTTAAGTCGGAATAATTATAAACATTGTATTGCAATTCTTGAGAGTATCCTTCCCATGAGTCACCAGAGATTTCACTTGTTTCATCAACCCGGAAATAACTCCCTTCCGGATCAGGCGTCAACTCAACCGTGGTTGCAAACGCACTCACGGAACTCAACAGCAATGCACTTCAGGCCAGGCATACTATACGCCATTTCATTATCTTCATCTCACCGTCTCCTTGTGTTCAAAGAAAAGCCCCTAATTAAACTAGAGGCTTTTAAAAAAAACTTATTATTACAGAGCAAATATAATTAGCCCTTTTGGCTACGCTTACGATTGTAACCTACCAATCCTAAGAGGCCGGTACCAAAAAGAAGCATGGTTGCTGGTTCTGGAACGGGTTCAGTGCCTCCACCATTGTTGGTAATATAGGCATGCACTGTTGCAGTATCTCCGAAGCCTATTGTAGAACCACTCTCAAAATCAATTGAAAAAGAGTTCCCGATAGAATCAACAAACACATCCGGAAGAGTTGAAGGATCCCAAGTTAACGTTCCACCAGAAAGAAAACCCCTAAATGTTCCAAAAGTTCCACTTCCAGAACCAGAACTACTGCCAACGATCGGGGAATCAAAAGCCAACGTGGCTTCAACAGTATAAGCCTCAGCCCAGCTGACTCCAGAAGCGGTGAAGGTAAAGAAATCTACCTCCATGGTGTCGCCATCGTTAAGTGTGAATATCTGACTATCCAAATCACTTGCTAGGCTTGCGGAAATGTCTCCCCAGGTTCCCAAACCACTTGGAGTACCTGTTACAGTCACAGCGTAATAAGGGACAGACCACGTTTTATTGTCACGAAAAACAAAAGGGGGACAGACCCCGTTTATTCCCTAATTAAATTAGTGTGTTCGTTTGCGATTATACCCAATTAATCCAAGAAGGCCGGTACCAAAAAGAAGCATTGTCGCAGGCTCGGGGACAGGAGCGGTGCTGTTTAATTCAACTCTCAGCGTATCCCAGCCCATATTTGCATTCATAACGCCATTTGCAACCCCACTATATAGGAAATCTAAACCTCCGAGCATGGTATTGACACCAGCATTTGTATAAGCGCCGGTGGTACCAAAATCATAGGAAACCCAACCGCCGCTATTAAGGTCAACATTCCACGTCAACTGCCCGACTGTTCCACTGGTAGATGGTAATGTGGTAAGGTCAAAGGGATTGCTGGTTAAGGTGCCACTGGGTAATGTAAAATCTCTATAACCGCAAATGACGGTTGGATTCTTTCAACCGCTTGATTTCCTTTCTTTTGTTTTATGCATTTATCGCCTGCCAAGTATATGTTTTGAGTCCTCATACCCAAAAAACCTAAAATTATGCGTAATTAGGGTGTTTTTTTGTCCACAAATTTCGTAGTATATGATATAATATGGCGACTGTATCATATACTGCGAAGAGGTGTTGCTGTGCCGATTATTGATAGCAAAAAACTTGATTTTGTAAGAGCGACGGTGAAAAGGAATAAAATATTTATGCTGAATGAGCTTGTGTCACACTTAGGCTGTTCGTCAAGAACAGCGCAGGCAAAGCTTAAACTTTGGAAAGCCTATACGAGTTATAATCAAAATGGAAAATACTATACTTTGCCTGAGACGCCTCGTTTCGACGTTAATGGTCTGTGGCGATTTAAACGTATTGCCTTTTCCAAGCATGGTAATTTAAAACAAACCATTATTCATCTGGTTGTGACTTCTCCAGGCGGTCTTTCAGGCAGGCAGCTTGGCGACTTGTTAGGTCTTGCACCACAATCTTTTATGCATCATTTCAGCAAATGCCCAGGTCTACGCAGAGAAAAACATGAAGGCGTCTTTGTCTACTTTGCAGATGAACCGAAAAGACATGAAATACAGAGGCAACAGCGACTGAAAAGAGTCTGTCGATCGGCGGCTGCAGCCATTTCCGAACCTGAGGCAGTTATGATACTGGTTGCCATCATCAGCCACCATGACATATCTGCTGACGACATTCTAGCAATGCCGGAAATCAAGAAGAGCAAATTGACATTACAGGCTGTCCAAGGTTTTATGGAATATCATGCTCTTGAAAAAAAAATTCAGATTTCAAAGCACTGAAACTGTACAAGAGCTTTGTTGGACAGTTGATTGCCGGAACCAAGGCCGATGTATTATTTCCAGAAAAGCCAACCCTGTATTTCTATCCTGAAGAACGGGAATGTCCTATATGCAGCTCCAGTCTTACTATTCAGAAAACCTGGGAAAAGGAAGTGGTGACCATGGATATCGGCTCTTTTCGTGCCAGGGAAACTGTCATGACGTGTCCTCATGGCCATGTCTCATTTGTTGCTGAACAACTGCGCAACCTTGCCCCGGGAAAGGGTACTTTCGGATTTGATGTAATTGTGGAGGTGGGGAACGCACTTTTTGTTCACTGTCGCAATAATCAGGAAGTCATGGCAAGGATGGCGGCAAAGAATGTATTTATGTCCGAACGGGAAGTAAGTTATCTGGGCCGAAAGTTCATCATTTATCTTGCCATTGCCCATCGACAGAGTCAATCACAGTTACGAAGTTACATGACCAAAAATGGAGGCTACATTCTCCATCTGGATGGAACCTGTGAGGGTGATAGTCCTAACCTGTTTTGCGGTCTTGATGGAATTTCAGAGCTGGTATTGGATTCAATCAAAATACCTTCAGAGAAAAAAGACACGCTTATTCCTTTTTTTCGTGGCATTAAGGAAAAATATGGTGAGCCGATAGCACTCGTTCATGACATGGGCAAAGGGATCATTGCGGCTGTGGAGGAAGTGTTCCCGCATACAGCCGATTTCATATGCCATTTTCATTTCTTACGAGATATCGGTAAAGATTTACTTCTGGAGGACTATACCGCCCTGCTAAAGCGATTACGGAGACTGAAAGTCCGGCCATTGTTAAGGCAGAGGGGTAAATATCTTGAACAGAAGATACGTTCTGACGACCCTGGTTTTGCCGACATTATGGCAAGCATTGATTCTGGCACATGGGAAACCGGTTCATTTGATCATTTCCCCCTGATTACAGTATATGTGTTAATTAACTGGGTCTTCGAATACCCCGGCCAGTCAAAGGGATATGGGTTTCCTTTTGATAGGCAACATCTTAATTTTTACCGCCGCCTGCAAAAAATCCACCACTTGCTGGGGCAGATCATGGATTCTCACCTCTGTGCCACAGCTAAAGAACACAGACCTGTCTTTAAGTTTTACGAAAAATTCAAGGAAATGGTAGAGGATGAGCGACTGAATACATTGGCCGCCAGCCTGGAAAGAAAAGCGGAAGTATTTGACAAATTACGCGAAACAATGCGCATAGCACAGCCTGATGGCAAGCAAGGACTCAATGATGATGGCAACGAGGCAGATATGAAAAGTATCGAAAAGAGCATGGTCGCATTTCGAAAATGGTTGGTCAGGCGAAAACGACGTAAAACAACGTATGCCGGGATGGTTAAGCAACTCGATAAATACTGGGTTAAACTGTTCGCAGACCCTATCCCGATAGCAACGACTGATGGGGTTTCCTATGTTTACCCGCAAAGAACAAACAATCTTCTGGAACGATTTTTCCGAGGCGAAAAACAACGCAGTCGTAAAAAAAGCGGTACAGCCTCTTTAAATAAGGTTTTAAAATCTGCTCTTGCCGACACGCCGCTGGTGCAAAATCTGAACAACAGGGAGTATGTTGAAATAATCCTTAATGGGTGTCCGAATCTTGAGGAAAGGTTTTCACAAATCGATACTCATCTGGTACAAGAAGAAATGAAGAATGCTCGAAACAGTAGCGAAAAAATCTTACCGGCGATTAAGAAGCTGGTAAGGAATTCAGATCTGACAATGAACATTTCCGCCTTGTTTTCTGCCGCTTAGCAAAATGAATGCCAACCGTCATTTGCGGTTATAG
>CAMZLC010000006.1 GCA_947311605.1 uncultured Sulfurovum sp. | reverse complement strand
TGCAGCGAGAAGAAAGGGTCGCCTTCCATGCCATCTGGGATATTGTTGTGGTTTTCATCGGGATTATTCGGATCGGTGCCCCGTGTGTATTCTACCAAGTCCGGGATCAGATCCTGATCGCTGTCGCTATTATTTGGAAGAAGATCAGCAAGTTTTTTGGCAGAATTCTCTATAGATTCATCCTGAGAGTGATGCATGTCGTATGTGCTGTTTGGGGTCTGCGATCCGCACCCCGTCATTAAGAGGAAAAAGAGCAAAGTCATATATCTGCGGATATAGATAAGGGTTGCTCTGCTCACTTTTTCCCTTTGTGACCTGTCAAGGCAAAAGATCCTGACAGGTATTTCTGGTCCGGCCGGAAAATATCCGGCAAGCAGGTGTGTCGCACTGTCACTATGGCAGTGTGACTTTGTATCTGAAGCTTCTCCTGGGCAGCGCATAGAAGCCTGCATAGTCTCCGGCGACTTTCATACCGAGTATCTGCTCGGCAGTTTTGCCTTTGTACTCATAGGCTTTGACTTTGATTTTCTCAACCGTGCTGCTGTTCATAGCATCTTCTACCCTGGTAGCGATAGTAGCGGGGAAGATCTCGGAGACATTGAGATCTGTGAAGTTGAAGTCAGAGACGGGATCGCCGTATCGGATAAACTCGATCTCATAGTTTCCGTCCAGACCATATCCAGATGCTCTAGTCATATACCCTCTGAGGAATACTTTGCTGACGGTGACTTTGCCGGTATCTGCACCGGAGAACACTACAGTGCCTGTGCTGACATTGGCATCGATATCCAGCATCGGATAGTCAGAAGCTTTGTAGGTGTTGCGCAGGGTGCCATCCCCATAGTAGTCGTGCTGCTCATAGGATTTTTCCATAGTTGCAGTGCCCAGCCACTCGTCAGCATTGATGGTGTAGCGCAGTCTGTTGTCATAGAAATATCTAGAGACACCATTGCCCATGGTGTGGGTATGGCCCATACCGTCAACGCCTTTATAGCGGGCACTTACAGAGAGCCGTACCATTGCCACATCGTTGGTGATATTGACATCCTTGGTGGTGAGTGCGGGAAGGCTGATAGCATCATACTGTCTGGCGCTGCTCAGATCTGCTGCGGTTTTGTCCAGCAGCAGATCTACGGCTGCCAGATTACCTTGCTCATCATAGAAATGTACGGCATAATCGTATTTTCCATTGCTGTCTTTTCTGTAGGTGGTGGCATGGGCGGTAAAGGTGTTGGCACCGTTAGCAAAAGCATAGCCATACCCTGTACCATAGATATTGATCGATCCGACATAACCGGAAGCATTGGTGACATTGATATCAAAGGCAGGAAGATTGCTGCAGCTGATACCCTCTCCGAAGTACTGCTCGTGTTCGTGATCGTCTGTGAGGTTAAACTCATAGGTCTTGACGGGAACCCCGACAAAAGCCGTAATATCTACCTCACTATCCTCATCCAGCTCTGCCCAGGTCAGATTTCCGTTACTGTCCTTGTCGGCCACACGCAGTGTCGCCTGATAGAACTCTGTGATGCTGATCTCACCATTGCTGTCGCTGTCGACAGAGGCACCTGTGATGTTGTTGTCGTCTTTGTCTTTGAGCTGTGCGGCATCGACAACCCATGTAGGGACACTATCTGTATCTGCAAGCAGTGCACACCAGTCTGCTGTGGCACACTCCGAGATATTGAGATCGGAGGACCATTGACAGTGATTAGATGCTTCTTGGAGCACTTCTCCTTTTTTGTCTTTGAACACCTGGTCAGCAGTGGCTATGGTCTGTGGGTCAAATGCCAAAGAGAAGGAGGTACTGGTGGTACCCGCAGGCAACATCAAGGTGACATCACCTTGCGCATCAGTGGTACCGGTCTTGACCATTTTGAATCCCTGGGCTGTATCATGGGCGGTGACGACGATGTTGGGTATGCCTGTCTTGACTGTCAGTGCCACCTCCTTGCTGGGGTCGACGACGGTGATAGTTGCGCTACTTGTGCTGCTGGCACCTTCGGCATCTGTGGCAGTACACAGGACGGGGTGCGCACCTTCGCTGAGGCCAGAGATGCTCATTTGGTAGGCATCTGCCATACCTGTGGCACTTGCGGAGAGTGTCTGTGCGGCACCATCTACAGTACAAACCAGTGTCATTCTGTCGCCTTCCGGATCGATGATCGCTATCTCAGGATAGCTGGTAGTGTCTCCCAGATTGATCCTCTGATTGTAGAGAGGGAGATAGAACTCCGGTGGCATATTTTGGTTGATGATAGTGACATTTACCTCAAAGTCTTCACTGTGCTCACCTGCTCCATCTGTGGCAACAAAGGTGATGGTATGGGATCCCGTACCCAATGCACCGGCATTGAAGTCGAGCCAGAAGTAGGTGCCAGAGCCAGAGAGTGTCTGACTTATGCTGCCAGAACTTGCCGTTACTGAGCTGACGCCATCTCCATCGGGATCATCGGCGTAGGCATATACTGTGCCCATATTCCCTAGAGAGAGATTGATGGGGTTGCTGAAGGTGCCTGCTGCGGTGATGACCGGTGGTTGATTGCCGATCGTAAAGACAAAATCTTTGGTGACAGTGTGGTTATGGTCATCGCTGGCGGTGACGGTAGCAGTATGTTCTCCATCGCTTAGAGTGATCCCGTAATAGGGAGTGATATTGCCATCTACCGCAATGGTGCTTTGTACAGGATCGCCGTCCGGATCATAAACATTGGCTCCCTCGAAGATATAGGATCTACTCTTGAGCCATGTGCCACTCTCGTCGATATCATAGAATACTTCCTGATCTACGCTGACAGTGAGTGGGGCAGCAATGACAGGCGCCCTGTTTCCCGCAATCTCAAAGCTTGCCACCAATGTACGAGAGAGGCTGCCGTCTGTGACAACGATAGTTATATCGTGCGTACCTATGGAGAGTACTGAGATATCCAGATTGCCATACTGTGAGAGATGTCCGGCACTGCTGGACTCAGACACGCCCGTGAGTGTGACGCTGCTGCCATTCACTTCGATAGAGCTAACAGTGATGCTGTCTCCATTGGCATCATTGGCCCAGAACTCTACGGGCATACTGCTTGTGAGATCCTTGTTGACAGTAGGCATGGTCAGATAGATGTGGCCTGACGGTGCCTGATTGACATCAGCGACTGTGACATCTGCATAGGCACCACCATCTGCCGTTTCAGGAGAGACTACTGATCCGTTGACATTCACTGCGGCTTCGCCATAGCTATAGTGCGCAGTGTAGGTTACATTGGGCTCTACCTGAAATGTTGCTGTGCCATTACCGTCAGTGATGGCAGACGAGGAGTAGAAGTGTCCGTAGGCATAGCTGTAGAGGGAGACATAGGCAGCAGTGACCAGAGTATTATCTGTATCTTTGGCAGTAACCTTGATCTCTGCAGTATAGGGGCTGACGATACCTGTTACATTGAGTTCATAGTCACACGCTTCTGTGTTGACTGGCACAGGGTTTCCCACGATTTGTATGCGACTCCAGCCCGTAATGGCACCTCTGTAGGAGAAGCTCCAGCGGCTGGTATTGCTGTCAGCAAGTCCCAGTTCAGCGTGTCCGTTGCTATCTGTGTAGGCATTGGCGTATTCTCCTGATGCCGTATTGCCTTGGACAGAGAGCCCTGCAATACCTAGACCCTCCTGATCAAAGGCATTGATGCAGACAGAGGTAGGCTTCTCGAATGCTATAGGGGAGTCACAGTTGAGGTAGCCGCTGCCCCAGCTATCGGGGATGCACATTTTGAACTGAGAATTTGCGTCGTCGTAGTTGGCGACACCAACAAATTTCCATGCAGATTCACTGTTGTCGTTACTCCAGATCGGCACCTGGAATCCGGGATCGGAACTGTCGTAGTCCCCCCAGCCGCTAATGACTGTTTTTTGTGCAGCCGTCAGGTGTCTTGTCCAGACATTGGTACAGCTGCTCAGATCGACAGAGGCACCCATTTTGTCCTCCTTGAGGGAGACTTTTTGACCATTCTGATCCGTAAGCACCAGCATATCGAAGGCTGCAGACTGGAGACCCACCTCATCATCTGCGGCACTCTTGCCTCCTGACTGTCCATAGCCTCTGAAGGTACCGGGGAAATGTTCTATATCCTCTGCCTTGGTAGAGTCAAACGCCTGCATATCTGCCTGAAGCAGTGTGACATTGTCATCAAAAGAGGCCAAGCCAAACTGATAGGTGGAGAGTGAGCCGTTGACATCCGTCACCTCTCCGGATGCCAGCTTGGAGAGAGAGACCAGTCTGCTAAATGCGGTAAGTCCCTTGGCACTTTTTTGGATGCCGAACTGCACGACGGTATTCATGCGTGCGCTGTGGCTCATGCCTCCCAGCTTCACAACCGCCTTGAGAGAGGGCTTTCCCAGTGCTGCTGAGGCATCTATAGAGAAGGGCTGACCTCCTCTCAGGCTCACCGCTTTTTGAAAGGGTGCATAGCCATCCATAATGACGATGAGCTGTCCATGCACAAGCTTGTCCTCAGGTGTCTCAATCCTGTCGAAGACAAAGGCACCCGACTCAACATTCACCGTCAGCGTCAAATCACCTTTGCCATCGAATTTTCCATCATCATCTTTATCGATTTTGAGGATTGCACGACCTTGCTTGCTGCTATCTCCTACCGATCCTGCAAGAGAGGAGAGTTTTGTGACGCCTCCGCCTCCGCCTCCACTCGGCGGTGGTGTACCGCCTCCGCCTCCGCACCCTATCAGTGCAGTTGCTGCCAGAGTGCTCAGCACTACTTTCCAGTCTAAACCATTCATCTTTGCTCCTTTTGTTTGGATATACGGGATCATGCAACATCCCAATACCACAGTATACCAATAAAGTGTGGCAAAATTGTGTCATGAGAGAGCCCCCTTTGTAACCAAAGGAGGAAAGGTGCGGTAATATGGGCAGAGGGAGGGCTAAAAAAATTAAAAAAGTCCTCCGCCCAGGTTTTTTAGCTTGTCTCCTAGCTTCTTTTTAACTCGTAACGAAGCTCCAGCTTCGTTATGTTCTATCGGAATTTGAACTACTTAACAAAACAAATACTGATATG
>CAMZLC010000005.1 GCA_947311605.1 uncultured Sulfurovum sp. | reverse complement strand
CAAAGTTGTAGGCATCTTCCCCAGCAGGGAGTCTTATTTGAGACTACTTACATCTTATCTGATGGAATATACTGAAGAATGGGAGGTGGAGCGTAGCTATATTCAACCGCAAAAGCTGGAACTTGTGATGATTAAGCGTGAAGAGTTGCTGCAAAATGCAGCCTAATATTGGAAGGAGTTTGGAAATTGCGAACATTTAAGGACACTATCGTATCGCCTACTACTCAGAACCAAGCTTTCAATGCTATTTTATTTTTGTATAAAGAGGTGCTTGGTATTGACACAAGTGAATGGAATATTCAAGCTCTTAGAGCCAAGAGAAAAGACCATATGCCTGTGGTTTTGACAAAAGAAGAGGTGAAGCAGGTTGTATTTTATATGAATGGGGTCTATAAATTGATGCTCTCTTTGATGTATGGGTGTGGGCTTAGGATGAATGAACTTTTAAGGCTTAGGGTCAAAGATATAGACTTTGGGTTTGATAATGTTTATGTATGGGATACTAAAAGTCAAAAAGATAGGATTTTACCACTTCCACAAAGCTTAAAAGATGACTTGAAAATCCAAATAGATGCAGTAGAGAAGATCCATCAAGAGGATTTGGGTAAAGGTTTTGGGTATGTCAATCTCCCTCATGGGCTTGAGAGAAAGTATCCAAATGCTCACAAAGAGTTGAAGTGGCAATATCTTTTTCCTATGAAAAATATATCCAAAGACCCAAGAAGTGGCAAGATGATACGATTTCACATACTCTCTGCGACTTTTGGTAGAAATATAAAAACAGCATCAAACAAAGCCAAAATTCCTAAAAAAATCTCTGCTCATACCTTTAGGCACTCTTATGCTACCCATATGCTTCAAGCTGGGGTTGATATAAGGACTATTCAAGAGCTTTTGGGGCATAGGGATATATCTACTACGATGATTTATACTCATATTGTTAGAGAATTAAACCAACACAACCTCAAAAGCCCGCTTGACTTCTAGCTCTCCAACACATGCCCCTCCAGCACAAACGCCGTGAAGCTTCCCTCAAAGACCCTTGCATCCTCGACACTGCCGACCACCGAGACCTCTCGCTTCTTTCCTTTGGTCTTGACGACCGTCGCTTCAAACAGGACGGCATCCCCTACACGCACAGGAGCGACGAACTTCGTGCTTGCCGCACCGAGCACTACGAAGGGATCGTTTACCGCGCACATCGCCGTATAGTCCGCCGCACTGAAGAGAAAACCGCCGTGCACCAGCCCCTCTGCATCTGCCGCCATCTGTCGGGTCGTATGGAGCAGGACTTTGGCATGATCGGCGGAGAGTGCGGTCAGCTTGCCGCTTAGTGCAGGGTCAAGGGAAAGATGTGTATTTGGTGTCATCATGATCTGCGTCCGTGCATCGTTGAAACAATAGTCGGATCACCTTTTTCTGTAATTGTTTTCAGGATCTCTATAAAATACGCTATCTCCTCTTCCGTATTAAAGTAGTGAACAGAGGCACGCACAACCTCAGTGAGACCCCGAGCACTAAAAGAGACAAGGCTACCCGACCCTTTCGCCGTCGATACATTTATTTTATGCACTGTCAATGCCTGCTTGATTTCTGTCGGCGTAATGGTATCCGAGGTAAATGTAACTATCCCGCATTTTTCAATACCTTCGTCTGTAACCTCTATGCTATCAATGTGAGACAACTTTTTGCGCAACAAATCGGCGAGGCTGTAAATTCGCTGTTGAATTGATTCAATCCCCCATGAAAGTGCATAATCAATGGCGACCGATAAGGCATACTTGCCTGCAAAAAACTGCTCCCAGTTCTCAAAACGCTTTGCATCTTGACGCATTTTATATTCGTAAGGTGTGATCAATTCTGCAGCATGCTGATCAAGCATCGGAGGCTCCAGACTTTCGATCAGCTCCTTTCTTACATATAGCAAACCGGTACCTCGGGGACCACGCAAAAATTTTCTGCCCGTTGTGCAAAGTATATCGCATCCTATGGCATCGACATCTATCGGAATCTGCCCTACGCCTTGGCATGAATCCAGAATGAACGGAATATTGGCCGCCCTTGCGATTTTCCCGACCTCTGCTGCAGGATTGACAAGTCCGCCACCAGTCGGGATATGCGTAATGGAAATTAATTTTACTTTGTCGTCAATCAAGTTACGCAAAGCCTCAGTGTCTATTTGGCCCGATTCATCACTTGGAACAAAATGGACTTCGACTCCCAAGCGGCTTGCCTGCTGGAGGTATGCGATTACATTGCTGCCGTATTCCGCAACGGCAGTAAGAATCTTGTCGCCTGGTTTGAATCTGAACGAATAGAAAGCCAAATCCCAGGCCCTGGTGGCATTCTCGGTAAAAGCAATTTCTTCAGGAGAGCAGTTGATGAGCTTTGCTGCAGAAGAATAGACTCCCTCTAGCGATTCTGAGTATTTCTCTGCGGTTTCATAGCCGCCGATTTTCTCCTCAGATCTAAGGTAATTGTGCAGTGCCTCACTCACTGGGGCAGGCATCAGTGATGCGCCCGCATTGTTGAAGTGGATAATCTCATCACATGCAATAGTTTCCCTTCGTGCGCGTGAAACATCAATGGATTTGGTCATTCTTGAGCCTTTTTTGTCAATTGAAAAATATAACTATATACTAAAGAAGCACTATACATTTTTTCCTATTAAAAACGCAAATAGACGGACATGAAAATAATGGCACAGAGATCGTCAAAATGCGCAAAAAGTATCTGGTTTATCAGGAATAGAGGGTGGCGAGAAGGCGGAGGAATCGAACCTCCCTCCAGACGGTCAACCGCCCAGACACACGGGTTTGAAGCCCGGGGTGCCCACCAGGGTCACATGCCCCCCATTTGGAGAGGCATATTGTACCCAAAAGTGGGTAAAGATATGGCGATATGTACGCTTTTTATTGCTATACCAATGCTGCATAGGCTCTTATAACTTGTGCGCTCTTGTGGCCATTTTGAGGATGACATATCCCATGATCCCCGAAAAGAGAGACCCCAGCAAGATAGCCAGCTTGTCAGCAAAATGAAACATCTTAGTGTCGTTATAGGCGAGCGAATCGACAAAGAGACTCATGGTGAAGCCGATACCCGTAAGCACCGCTACCCCATAGAGTGTGGTCCAGGTGGCACCTTTGGGCAGAGAGGCGATGCCCAGCTTGATCGCGATCCAGGAGAAGCCGAAAACCCCGATCTGTTTCCCAAGAAAGAGCCCCAGCATGATACCCAGAGGTACCGTGCCGCCCATCTCCTGCAGAGAGATACCTCTGAGATCCACGCCTGCGTTGACAAAGGCAAAAAGCGGGAGGATAAAAAAGGCGACCCAGTAGTGCAGATTACTTTCTAGATTGTGTGCGATTGAGAAGGTATTACCCTCTTTGTCTGTAGATTTGAGAGGGATCATGAATGCCAGCGCGACACCGGCCAGTGTCGCATGCACGCCGGATTTGAGCACGGAGACCCAGAGTATGATGCCGACGAGTATGTAGGCAGCCTGTCTGATGACATGCATGCGGTTCATGATGAAGAGTGCCAGCAGGGCTGCCGCAGCGATACTGATAGAGAGCGTAGAGAGCTCCGAGGTATAGAAGAGTGCGATAATCACGATCGCACCAAGGTCATCAATGATCGCCAGTGCCATCAAAAAGATCTTGAGAGAGACGGGTACACGGTTGCCAAGCAGCGAAAGGATACCCAGCGCAAACGCAATATCCGTAGCCGTGGGGATGGCCCAGCCATTCATGGCAAATTCCGCTCCCTTGTTGAAAGCGATAAAGACCAGTGCAGGCACCACCATACCTCCGACAGCGGCAATGCCCGGCAGGCTGATCTGGGCAAGTGACGAGAGGTGTCCCTCCATCACCTCCCGCTTGACCTCCAGCCCCACGACAAAAAAGAAGATCGCCATCAGACCGTCGTTGACCCAGAGCAGCAGAGGTTTGGCGATATGCAACTGCCCAAACCGTATCTCTACGGGAGTATGCAGAAACCCAGTATAGTATGTAGAGAGGGTAGAGTTTTGCAAGAGCAGAGCCAGAATGGTCACAAAGATAAGAAGAATGCCCGAAGAGGAGTCTCTGTGGATAAAGTCTTTGATAAGTCGTGTCACTGTGTCGATCTCCCTGGCGTGTGTTTTGAACCCAAACTATGCACTAGAGATCACCCATCTTCTACAAAGCATTAGCACATGGGCATTCACAAAGTATCATCGATTCACCTACGGGTGAACCTCAAATACTTTGCAAACACCCATGCACTAAGCCTTTGCAGAATCTTAGGCGATTCTAATGCATAATTTGGGTTGAAAAATGAGTATATCGCAAAAAAGGAAACAGTATTCCTGAAGGGCACCCCTAAAAGACCGTAGGCTGTACGCTGCTGTTGTCTACGCCTCCCTCGGCATTGACGGCAACCATTTTCTCCCAGAGTATTGAGGCGATGCTTTGGTATCGCAAGGCACTTTCGCAGCGGGGTGCCGGTATGGTGATCAGCAGCATAGAGGGTCTGGTCGAGTATACTTTGGATATCTTCTGTTTTTATCATCTGAGTAAGTCCTTGTTGTGCTAAAGGGATTCCACAGAAGAGCAGTTGATATACAGTTGAGATTGGTTTGGTATACTTCCATATCTCAATGTATTGAGTAGTCAAAAAAACAAAGGAAAAAAGATGAAAAGAACACTTAGTAAAGTCGCCATAGCAGCTGTAATGATCTCTGGCATGGCACTTCAGGCATCTGAAGCAGAGGGAAAGGCACTCTTTGAGGCCAAATGCGCTGTATGTCACAGTCTCAACAAACCAACGGATGAGTCCAAAGTAGTGGCACCTCCTGCCAGAGGTGTGATGTTTCATCTCTCCGAAGCACTCAAGACACAAGAGGAGATCAAGGCACATATCAATGATTTTGTCATGGAGCCATCTGCTGAAAAGGCGATCTGCAAAAGTGTGAAGCGTTTTGGTGTCATGCCCTCCCAAAAAGGTGCCGTTAGCAAAGAGGAGCTAGAGGTGATCTCCGAGTGGATGCTTGAGCACTTGAGGATGGATAAAAAAGAGCACCAAAAAATGGAACGAGGTCATAAGAGGGGGCAGGGTCAAGGTAGAAAGCTGCATCGTGAATCATTTGCCCAGTTTGATACAGATGGTGACGGAAAGCTCTCTCCTGAAGAGTTTGAGGCCATGCGTGCAGAGAGAAGGGGTCAAAAGAGACGCGGCATGCAGAAGCAAGGCAAAAGTGGTTGTGGAGGCAACTGTGGTGGTAATTGCAATAGAAAGTAGGGTGTATCTTTGGCAAAGATAGGATAAAATAGACCGATAACCCCATAAACTGATTGAGGCGAGGTAAAAGATGTCTACAAGCCGTATTTTTTTACTCGAAGATGATGTGCAGCTCAGTGATACGGTGAGGCAGTTTCTGACCCATCAGAGGTATGAAGTGTTGACTGCCTATGATGCGCACGAGGCACAGGATCTGCTCTATGAGCAGTCCGTGGATCTGATGCTGCTGGATGTGAAGGTACCGTATCAAAACGGTTTTGATCTTCTCTCCGATCTAAGAGAGCAGGGCAACCAGACCCCTGCTATATTTATCACCTCTTTGCACTCTGTAGAGGATCTGACCAGAGGATTTGATGCCGGTTGTGATGACTATATCCGCAAACCATTTTCCCTCAAAGAGCTACAGCTCCGCATCGAGGCAAATCTGAAAAAAAGCTTTGATACCCACCAAAATATTGTTAATATTGACAATAATAAGTATTTTAAAATTAAAGAATATCAACTCTTTGTTTCCAGTACTTCTGTACCCCTGAAGCACAAAGAAGCAAAATTGCTCGCCTTTTTTCTCTCTCATGCTAACGAGATCGTCAGTCACGAAAACATCTTTGCACAGCTCTGGGATTTTGATGAGGAACCCAATGGCGCAAGCCTGCGTACCTATATCTATACATTAAGAAGCCACTTGGGAAAGAACCGGATAGAGACGGTGAAAAACAGAGGATATCGCTATGTGGGGTAGGCAGATGAGCCGCAGCGAGAAGAGAAGCCTCTACCGTTTCATGATGATATATGGGCTTTCCACGCTACTCCTTTTTGGTGTTGGTGCTACGATCTTTTACCGGTTTGAACTGTACCAGATGCAAGAGAACGAAAGAAGGGCACTCAAACAAGAGAGCGACACCATGATACCACTTGTGAAAGATGCCGACCTCAAGAAACTGCAACAGATAAAAAACATCAGAGTAGCTGTCTATAATGGAAAAAAAGAGTATCTTTTTGGTACATTTAGACCAACGAATGTGCAGTGGGAAAAGCATTTTGTACGCCGAGGAGAGATACTTCGCCACAGTAGGGTGGTACCTCCGCCTCATCGTAAGCATACCGCTTATATGGTAATAGAGAAAAAGACAGATAGAAAGATGATTTCTCGATTGCGCCAAACGATTCTGACTGCTTCGATGTTGGCACTCCTTGTTGTGCTACTGCTTGCCTATGTTCTTGGGAGGCTTTTTCTCACACCTATGAGAGAGGCACTACAGAAGATCAATCTCTTTGTGCAGGATACGACCCATGAGCTCAATACCCCCATTAGTACGATTCTGACCAATATCGAGATGATCACACTGCTGGAGAAATGCCCGCAGAGTGAGGAGATGGAGCGTATCAGAATTGCTGCGGGCACACTGAGCCGTATCTATGATGACCTGAGCTATCTCAGACTCAATGAGGCGACTCAACGTCAGATAGAGGAGATAGACCTGAGTGCTTTTCTGGAAGAGCGCTTGACCTATTTTGCTTCATTTATGCGTGCCAAGCAGATAGTCCTGACGAAGGATATCAAGCGGGGTGTGGTGCGCAAAATGGATCGCACGGATGCCATGAGACTCTTTGATAACCTGCTCTCCAATGCCATCAAGTATAACCATATCGGAGGCAGTGTTACTGTGCGAATGGACAAAGAGACCTTTGTCGTGGAAGACAGCGGTAGAGGTATGGATCAAGAGACACAGCGGCGGGCCTTTGAACGCTTCAGCAGAGGAGACGAGAGTGAAGGGGGCTTTGGGATCGGTCTAGATATCGTTTCGGCTATTGTGAAACAGTACCACTACCATATAGAGATAAACTCCAGACTGGGCGAGGGAAGCACCATAAAATTACACTTTTCTCAATCATAACAGAGCTGCATATAATATAGATTAGGATAAAATACCCTTATTAAGCCTTATGTGGGGGGGAGTCATCTTGAAATATCTCTTGAAATCTATCTTTACATTGCTACTGTTATGTTCTGCATTTGCAGATGCTGCGTCTGCACCACAAAGTAAAGCAAAATCCTTGGCAATGCAGAGCACCCACTTGACAAAACAAGAAAAAGCATTTCTTCGAGCACATCCTGTGATCATGGCACATAATGAAGCCGACTATCCTCCCTACAACTTCAATGAAGCAGGGGAAGCCAAAGGTTTCTCTATCGACTATCTCAATCTTCTGGCAAAGAGGCTGGGTATTACAGTCAAGTACATCTCTGGACACAGCTGGGCGGATTACATGGAGATGGTGCGCAACAATCGTATAGATGTGATGCTCAATATCAGACGTACACCACAAAGAGAGAAGTTTCTACACTTTACACAGCCCTATACCGGCACCAGCAAAGCGATCTTCACCAATGATTCTCAGAGCAAGACACTGCGTGACCTGGACGGCAAGACAGTTTCGGTAATCAAAGACTATTTTATGCAGCATTTTTTGCAGGCATATTACCCTGATATCAAACTGAGACTTGAAAAAAATGCCCGCAGCTGTATCCTCTCTGTCAAAGAGGGGCGCAGTGATGCCCTGGTGGGAGGCAGTGCTATCATAGGTTACCTGATGAAGAAAACCAAGCTCTATCTTGCCTATGGGCACCTGATCAAGGACAAAAGGCTTTCCTTGGATCTCAATATCGCCACCTCCCCGGCACTTCCCTTGCTGAGGGATATCCTGCAAAAAGCGATGTACAGTGTCAGTACCGATGAATTGGAAAAGCTCAAAAAGAGATGGATGGGCAACAAAGAGCTAAAAATACCCGTAACCGCTACACTGACCAAAGAGGAGTTGGCATATCTACGCAAAAAAAGAGTGGTCACGATGTGTATCGATCCTGAATGGGAGCCTATCGAATTTGCGGATACCTCTAACGGCTATATCACCAAAGGGATCACCACAGATACCATGCGT
>CAMZLC010000004.1 GCA_947311605.1 uncultured Sulfurovum sp. | reverse complement strand
GGGAGGTTGTCGGCAAAGGCGGGGCGGCAGTTGGTCTCGCTGTTGACGACCCTCGCCTCTCCAAAGCTTGGATGCACGGTATAGAGCGCAGAGAGCAGCTCCATAGTGGAGCGCACGGAGATGTCGGATCGGTCTTCGCTTTCGATCTCTGTCGCACCGATGATATAGCGTTTGTATCCGCTGGTCTGAGAGAGTTTGCAGTCCTTGCAGTAGTCCAGGTCGATTCCCTCGCAGCCATTGCCCCGTGGGACGATATAGATCTTGTAGCGTGGATGCATCAGGCGGGTGGGGCGGGTGATGTCGATGTCGTTGGCCTCGACCCAGAGCAGCTCCCCTCTGACGCCACGCAGATCGCTGAAGTGCTCCTGGGCACCCAGCCCCCGGGTATCAAAAACCCAGTCATAGGTCTCGGAGCCCTTGGCGGTATGTACGGTATGGGGTTCTATATGCGTTACCTCGGTAAACTCCCTGAAGCTGACCTCTGCACGCATGTCAAAGTAGTTGACCGAAAAAGCTATAAAGCGCTGTGCATCCACCACCCCCTCACTGGGGATATAGAAACCCTTTGCGTGTGCAGAGAGATCGGGTTCGAGGTCGGTGATCGCAGGACGATCCAGCGAGACTATCTCCTGGGCAGTATCGACTTTGCGCTCCAGCATCCCGATGAAGTGCTCCAACTCCCCCCAATCCTGTGGATGGGCGGTGATGAGGGTGCCCTGCTGCTGATAGCCGTCAAAGAGCCCTATCTCTTTGAGCAGTGCCGGCCAGAGTGTGATCGATCTGCGTCCCAGCTCCATGATCATGGATTCGGCTGTCTCCAGCTCTGCATAAGGTGCGAGCATGCCTGCAGCGGTGAAGCCTGCAGCATCTGTCCCCTCCCGAGAACCTTTGTCGTAGAAGGTAAGGGTATGCCCCCCTTCTCTGAGGAGGTTGAGGGCGACTACCCTGCCAACCAGTCCGGCACCTACAATAGCGATATGCATATGTCTCCTTTTATTGTTAAGGTCTATATTTCTCTACCAGTACATCACAGAATCTGCCCACGGCATAGTGCAGGAGCAGTGTTAGCAATGCCAGTACAAACAGTGCTGCAAACATCAGGTCTATTTTGGCGCGACCGTTGGCAAGCAACATGAGATAGCCCAGTCCCTGGGATGCACCGACCCATTCACCTATGACGGCACCGATGGGCGCATAGACCGCTGCTAGTCTCAGCCCGGAGGCGAAGCTGGGCAGTGCAGCAGGGATTTGGATATGCCAGAGCAGCCGTTTGGGGGTTGCTCCCATGACCCTCCCCATGTGCATCCAGCCCTGCGGTGTCTGCATCAGCCCGTCAAAAAAAGAGGAGGCGACGGGAAAATAGATAATGAGTACAGCGACCAGGATCTTGGACGCCATCCCATATCCCAGCCACAGAGTAAATAGCGGTGCCAAGGCAAAAACAGGCAGTGCCTGGGTCAAGATCAATACCGGCTTGACCAGATATCTGACAACAGAAGACTGTGAGAGCCAGACAGCAGTCAGCGCACCCAGCACGGTACCGATCAACAGTCCCAGCAGGATCTCCTGAGTGGTGACCCAGGCATGGCTGGCAATGAGTACTCTGGATTCCCAGAGTGTCGTGACCACCTTGAGTGGGCTTGGCAGGATGAAGTGCGGCAGCTCTCCCCAGATCACCAGTGCCTGCCATGCCAGCAGGATCAGCAGTACAGAGAGCATGATACGCAAGAGCTGTTTCATCCTGCTACCTCCCTGAGTATACGCAGGAGTCTTCCTTGGCATGCCAGTGTCTGTGGGTCATCTACGGGGCGCGGGATGGAGAGGGCAGGCACATCCAATGTCTGGAGTCTGTGCGCTTGCAACAGAAAAATCTGTTCTCCCAGGCGTGCCGCTTCACCTGGGTCATGGGTGACATGCAGTACTGTTTTGCCTTTGAGCCACTGGGCTGAGAGCTCCTGCATTTGTGCTCTAGTACCGGCATCCAGCGCAGAAAAGGGCTCATCAAGCAGGATGATATCACGTTCCTCCATGAGAGTACGCGCCAGTGCGGCACGCTGCCTCTGTCCGCCTGAGAGCTGGGAAGGATACTGATGCCTATGGTTCTGCAGCCCCAGGGCTTCGAGCAGCGTCTCTGCTCTGTTTTGCTGGATGGGCTCTCCCCGTAAGCGCTGCCCGATCAGCACATTGTCCAGGATGCTGAGCCAAGGCAGGAGCAGGTCGGTCTGCGCCATATAGGCGATGCGTCCTTCTAGCGGTAGCCGGTCATTGGTCGTGAGACTGCCCTCGAAACGGATATGCTCGGTCAGACCGGCGATGAGGTGAAGCAAGGTGCTTTTGCCTACACCGGAGGCCCCAAGCAGACAGGACCATGTGCCTGCTTTGATATCCATATCGAGCGTCTCTATGAGCCTGTTTTCGGCGATGGAGATGCTGCCTTGGATATGGATGCTTGGGGCTTGTGTGCTCATCGGAGTGCCATGCTCCAGAAGTCCACTTCCAGCTGGGTCGCTGTCTCAAAGCGTCCTGTGAGCCGTTGCCAGCGGGGAGAGACCTGAAAGTCTGTGTCAATACGCCGTGCCAACACTTCATCGATCAGTACCCCTACATCCCTGCAGACTTGCTGGTATGCCTCTGAGGCATAGGTCTCTATCCATTCGGCATAGGGGTTGTCTGCTGTACACTCCTTCGACAGTCTCCTGCCGATCTCTCCATAGCCGAAGATACACGGTGCCAAGGCTGCCAGCAGATCAGCCAGATCACCAGAGAGTCCGGCATCGAGCACATAGCGGGTATAGGCGATAGTGGCGGAGGTCTCTTCGGTCTCAAGCAGTGTCTGCTCCTCTATGCCGTAGCCGGCACAGATATCGACATGGTGCTGCATCTCCAGATTGACCAGGGCATCGACCGTGGCAGAGGCAAACTTCATTTCATCCAGTGTCTCCGATTTGACCACCGCCAACGCCCAGGCGCGGGAGAAATGCAGCAGAAAGAGATAATCCTGCTTCAGGTAGCGCAGATAGGCTTCGCGAGGCAGGGTGCCCTCTTTCAATTCTTCTACAAAACGGTGTCTGGTATAGGCGTGCCAGCCATTGGTTTGACTGTGGCAGGCAGCCTTACGCCAGAGCACAAAGGCTTGGCCGTAGTCAGGCATTATTTGGCTCCCAGATCCACGGCCAGCGTAGAGACAGGCTGAATCTTTTTGATCAGCCCGGCATCGTGTAAAAATGTCTCAAAGCGGCGGTATCTGCCGTGATCGAGTGCCGCAGGTCGCATGGCAAAGCGAGGCAGGGTATCGACCCAGGCTTTGGCATTGAGCTTGTCCTGCAGCTCCTTGGAGGTCTTGGAGAAGATCTCCCAGCTCTTTTTGGGATGGTTGACGATGTACTGCACGGCCTTTTCCGTTGCCATAAGAAAACGTCTGGTCTTGTTGATGTCCATGGTTTTGGGATTGGCGACATAGATGAGTTCATCATAGGCAGGCAGCCCCTCCTGCTCTGGATAGAAGCACTGTCCAGGTACCCCCTCGATCTCCATCTGGTTGAGTTCGAAGTTTCTAAACGCCCCAATGACTGCATCCACCTGCTTACTCATCAGCGAGGGGCTGAGAGACCAGTTGACATTGACGAGGGTGATATCGCTCATCTTGAGTCCGCTGTGTTCCAGCATTTTGCCGAGAACCGCCTCATCCACACCGGCGACAGAGAAACCTATTTTTTTACCTTTGAGATCAGCGACCTTTTTGATGCCGCCGTTTTTGAGGGCCAGTAGACAGTTGAGTGGGGTGCCTACCAGAGTGCCTACACGGATCAGGGGCATCCCTTCGGCTACTTGCATATGCAGCTGCGGCTGGTAGGAGACGGCGAGGTCTGCTTTGCCTGCTGCGACCATTTTGGGTGGATCCGAAGGGTCTGCCGGGGCGATGATCCGGACATCCAGCCCCAGCTCCTTGAAGTAGCCATTTTCCTGTGCAATGATGATGGGGCCGTGGTCTGGATTGACAAACCAGTCCAGAATTACTGTCATTTTGTCTGCCGCCTGTGCGGAGAGACTGAGTAGCAGGGTGAATAGAAGTGTTTTGAATTTCATGGGGTTGTCCTTATTTCACGGGGGTCAGGCGTTGAATATTTACTCTTTGAGTCAACATTGCAACACCAGATCCCTGTTTCTCTTGGTCAGCTGTATGAATGTGTACGCTTCGCGTCAACATTACGACACCAGACTACTGTTACTACTTGACCATAATACATGAAAATGGTGGGTAGGGCCGTGTCCTGAGCCGATCTGCAGGGTATCTGCGGCGGAGATGGCACCCTCTATATAGACCTTGGCATGTATGACAGCCTCGGTGATACT
>CAMZLC010000003.1 GCA_947311605.1 uncultured Sulfurovum sp. | reverse complement strand
TATAACGCCTGCCATCAACCGTGGAGCTTATTGATGGGTTTTGGGCTAAAATTCGCGAAGCGGATAGCCCAAAAACCAGCAATAAGCGGAGTCGGATTGCATGGCCTTGTTAGGCAATTTCACCAGTTAATACTCCCATACTTACTCTTTCCTCAACGGCAAAACCTAATGATTCATAGAAAGATACTACAGAAGTATTAGTTGATAATATTTGTATATTCACTTTGAAACAACCAATTTCAGTAAGTTGCTGAATTGCATATTTCATTAATTTGGTTCCAATCCCTGCTCTACGCACCTTTGGAGAAACACCAACAGAGTACAGCCAGCCTCGATGACCATCATATCCAGCCATACAAGAACCAATTATTTCCCCATTGTTAACTGCAATAAATATAAGGTCATCAAT
The DNA here is from genome assembly GCA_947311605.1 of uncultured Sulfurovum sp. Lineage (GTDB taxonomy): Bacteria > Campylobacterota > Campylobacteria > Campylobacterales > Sulfurovaceae > JAAXPZ01. The sequence goes on along the minus strand of CAMZLC010000003.1, from coordinate 2,460 downwards.
TTTTGTTTTAGACTCTAGAACAAAGGTTGGATCGTTATGGGCAGAGGGTAATGGAAAAACTTCGCCCCAAAATTTAATAAGATTTAGTTTGTCACTTTCTTCATACTTTCTCAAAATCATAAAATTATTCCTGCAGAAATTAACGTTCTACTTTCCATTTGTGTGCCTAACGGTTGAATATAGCCAATAAATTGCCGCTAGGTAATTTATTGGCTACTATGTTTTGTTGTAGCATCATACAATACCATCATAAAAGATTGCATCTAGCATAGCCACTCTGTTATGCCATAGTTTCTCTTCAATTTCATCATTTGGTTTTTTGCTATCAAACCAATCTGATTTATGTATTCTTTCTATGATTTCATCCCAATATCTATCATACTCATGTGTTTTAATTTCTTTTTTAATGCCAAAATCTTTATAGAGTAATTGTCCATTTGCTTTAGTCAAACAAAAAAACACATCTGGTCTTTTCATTGCTAATATTCTGCTGACTGTTGCTACACCATATCCCCATCCACGATTTTTATCTGTAAAAATATTGAGAAAATTATAATAATTTTCTCTTGAAACAACTCCGCTCAAGGGGATATATTCTAAAGCATTAGATAAACTATCAATGCGCTCATTTATTTTTATACCATTTGCAAATATTCTAGCATTACCCATATATCCAAAATAATGCCAATTTATACTATCTTCGTCCCATTTGCTAATACCTGCAATTCTTAATCTTTTTTCTTCAGAAATTTCTTTAAATCCTTCCTTTGAAAAATATTCTCTTGCTTTATTTAGTAATTGCAATCGCATATTAAATGAATTATTTTTGTCATTTTTAACTTTATTAAAAAAATCATTCCAACCTAGTGTAATTACATTAGATTTATAAATAGGTTTACCATCATTATTTTTATTGAATTTGTCTTGAAGGTCATCTCTAGATTTTAATTTCTTATCCCAAATTTTTTGATATGATATTAAATCATCATTTGAAAATACTGTTGCTCTTTGATTATAATTTTCAATTTCGCATACTAACTTATTGTATATTTCCTTTGAACCTATATCTTTACTATGAATACAAGTCATTATTTCTGTGTTTTTTTCCATGGCTGATTTAGTAAAGTTTGCACTACCTATTAAACATTGCCAATCATTCTCATGATTAAAAAATAAATATATTTTTGGGTGAAATATCCCTGTTGGATTTGTAATAAATTTCACTTTTTTATTATCAATAAATTCTCTAATAAAATTTGGATTTGTTTGATAAAAATGAATTCCAACTACTATCTTTTGAATTTTATTTTTATTTTTCACCAGAGTATTAAAGGCTCTGGAGTTTGCAGAAGCCCATGCTGTAGCAAAGGAAATATTATCATAACTATTCATAAGTGAACATAATTTATTTTGTATTTCTATTGGGGTTGTTAAAAGTTCCATATATATATTCCTTAAGTAGCTACAACTATTTATTCAAGGAAAATTATAGGCACAATAGCCTTAATATCCAAAAATAACAGACAGGAAAAATGTCTGTTAATTAGTAAAATATTGCAATATGAAAGATTTTTACTACTTTTTTTAGGAATTATACTAGAATTATAACAATACATAATGTCCTTTTGGTACTGATATTACCGTTATATGGACAAAGCGTTCTGTTATTTTGTCAAAAATCCATTAAAAGGACATAGTGTCCTGTATAAAGTAGGAGTAGAATATGCAAGCAAAAAAGAAACATTTAGACATAGTTAGAGATAAAGTGCGACTGAAACACTACAGTATGTCAACAGAAAGAACGTATATCCATTGGATAAAACACTATATTTTTTACCATAACAAAAAACACCCCATAGAAATGGTAAAGCCTGAGCCGACAATCTGCAAGAGCCAAGCGCCATACCCGCTGGAGATCGCATGAAGCGCATCGATCCGTGTTGTATCCCTGATCTCGCTGCGATGAAAAAGCTGCCTGAGCAGCTCAGTGCCGTGGGGGATCTCTCTCTGTTGGGGCGGCCGAGGGTCTCGGTGGTGGGGACGCGGAAGCCTTCGCACTATACGCGGCAGCAGACGCAGGAGATCACGGCCGCGCTGAGCAGGCGTGGGGTGGTGACGGTGAGTGGGGCGGCGATGGGGGTGGATGCGATGGCGCATCGTGGGGCAGGGGCTGCCCATACTATTGCGGTGCTGCCCTGCGGGATCGATGTGCGCTATCCGGCGGTCAACCGTGGGCTGATCGAGGAGATCGAGCGGGAGGGGCTGACGCTGAGCCAGTTTGAGGAGGGGTTTCGGGCGACGGCCTGGAGCTTTGTGCTGCGTAATGAGATCGTGGTGGCACTGGGTGAGGTGCTGGTGGTGACCGAGGCGGAGCCGGACAGCGGATCGATGCGCTCTGTGGAGTATGCGCTGGAGATGGGTCGAGAGGTCTTCGTCCTCTCGCAGCACATCGATGAGAGT
>CAMZLC010000002.1 GCA_947311605.1 uncultured Sulfurovum sp. | reverse complement strand
TTTCACTGTCGCTTCTATTTTAACCACCACTGGATTTGTCTCAGCCGATTATGGGCAGTGGGGGAGTACGGCAACTGTATTGATCTTTATAGCCATGCTGGTTGGGGGGAATGCAGGCTCTACAGCTGGAGGTTTCAAAATAAGCAGGGTGGTAGTGATGCTTAAAAATATTGCTTTACAGGTCAGAAAACTGCTTCACCCCAAAGCGATCATGAGACTTTATGTGGATGGAAATGAGGCGGGTCATGATACGCTGGGGATTATTAGTGGATTTGCATTTTTATTTATTTTGAGCAATATGATTCTGAGTGGGTATCTTTATACAGCAGGCTATGACCTCATGACTTCTCTGAGCGCTGCGGTTGCTATGGTGGGTAATATAGGTCCTGGATTTTCCCGAGTCGGCGCAGTAGAAAATTACCATTTTTTTACTTCTGTCGATAAGCTTGTGATGTCATTTTTTATGATCATGGGAAGGTTGGAGTTTTATACGGTGGTGATACTCCTCTCTAGGAGCTTCTGGAAAAAGTTCTAAGTTATTCTTGGGCGTTTTCATTGGCGTTGTCTCTGGTTAGTTGATTGTATTCTATGTAGATCTTGCTGGTGGTGAAGAGAAAAGTAGTGATCGCTGGCCCTATGATGGCACCCCAGAACCCATAGCTGGTCATGCCTGCCAGGATCGAGAAGAAGATGATCATCTCCCCAATGCTGGTGCTGTTGTGCAGGAGGTCTTCTTTGATCACTTTGATAATGATCGGCTTGACAAAAGTATCTGCGATAATTGAGATCATAATGATCGCATAGAGTGCGATCACGATAGCCGCATTGGAGCTGATCTCACTCCAGGCAAAAAGTGAAAGCGGTACCCAGAGCAGCGCGCCACCCACGATGGGAATCAGTGAGGCAAAGCCGTACAGTACACCAAACAGCAGACCATTGAAACCAAAATAACTGATAAAAAATCCAAACAGCAATCCCTCGAAAATAGCGGTCACGATAATAGAGTAGAAGACCACCTCCATGGTAGAGGAGACTTCATTGAGCATTTGGGTGCTTTTGGCTTTGGAGACAGGGATGAGTGCCTTGAGCAGATCAAAAAACCTGTCACTGTAGTAGTTGATCGCAGCATAAAAGACAATGACCAACACCACATCTTTGAGAAACTCAAGCCCTACACTTCCCCATTTTGTCAGGTAGAGAGAGATATCCTTGAGGTAGGGGGTGATCTCCTCTGCTTTGAGGTACTTCTCTGCCCAACTACTGAGATAAGGAATATCTTTGACCAGTTCCTTGGCCTTGGCGACAATGAGCCGGATAGTCTCCTGATCCAGATGGCTGAGATAGCCAACGCCGGAAGTGGCAGCATAGACGATAGGTGCCAAAATAAGCATGACCAATAGGATGACCATCACCAGTGTGGCGAGCTTGTTGGATCGGAATTTTTGTACAAAGTAGTGTGTCAGGTTGAATGTCGCCATGACCATTAGCGCGGCTACCGTAATGGGGAGCAAAAAGGGCGCATAGATGGAATAGGCAGCCAGGAGTGCCAGGGCAAACAGTATCAATACAAAAGGAGAGGTTTTATTCAAAAAGTCCCCCTTGATTCTCTTTATCAAGTGGAGTGAGTCGGAAAAGTTCGTAGGTTTTGGCCGTAGCGATACGCCCTCTTGCCGTGCGTTCGATATAGCCGTTGGCGATAAGGTAGGGCTCCAGTACATCCTCGATGGTGCCCTCATCTTCACTGAGTGCTGCCCCGATGGTACTAAGTCCCATCGGCTTGCCTCTGGCAGAGATCAGAAGCTCCAGCAGGAGTATATCCTGCTCATCAAAGCCAATATCATTGACACCCAGTTCGTCTAGACCAAATTTGGCCCGTTGGAGACTGATCCTCTCTTCGTCCATCACTTCTGCGAAGTCTCGCACTCTTTTGAGCAGCCTGAGCGCAATTCTCGGTGTACCTCTGCTTCTTCCTGAGATCTCCTTTGCGGCAGAGGTATCCGCTTGCTTTTCTAGCTTGTGTGATGCCTGCTGAATGATGGTTGCCAGCTCCTCTGGAGAGTAGAACTGCATTCTAAAATGCATCCCAAAGCGTTCTCTGAGGGGGCTGGAGAGCATACCTGCTCTGGTGGTCGCACCGATGAGGGTGAAGCGTGGCAGATCGATCTTGACTGTCTGGGCTGCAGGGCCTGATCCGATGATGATATCCAGCCTAAAATCCTCCATGGCGGGATAGAGGATCTCCTCGATCGCCGGGCTCATGCGGTGTATCTCATCGATAAAGAGGATATCCCCTTCCTCAATATTGGTGAGCAGGGCGGCCAGGTCGCCCGCTTTTTCGATCATGGGGGCGGCTGTGGTCTTGATATTGGCGCCCATCTGGGAAGCAATAATATTGGCGAGCGTAGTTTTTCCCAGCCCAGGAGGGCCAAAAAAGAGGATGTGGTCCAGTGCTTCCTGGCGGCGTCTGCTGGCCTCTATGAAGACCTTGAGGTTTTTCTTGATCTTCTCTTGCCCAATATACTCATCCCAAGTACTAGGGCGCAGAGAGACTTCGTAGTTGACCTCATTGTCAAAGCGTTCGATCTCAACGATGCGTTCCATTAGCGACCTCCTTGCTCACATCAATAGCTATGGTCATCATCAGGAAATGCTCTGCCTTTGACTTCATTGCGGTATTGTTCTAGTCCTTTGCGGATCAGTGCGGCACCATCGCAGTAGGTTTTGACAAACTTGGGCTTGAATGCCTCAAAAAATCCGAACATATCGCTCCATACCAGTACCTGCCCGTCACAGCCTACGCCTGCACCGATACCGATGGTGGGGATCGTGAGTGCTTGGGTGATGCGGGTGGCAGCCTCACTTTTCATGCCCTCAAGCAGCATGGCAAAGGCACCGGCCTCTTCGAGAATCCTGGCATCCTTCAGGAGGTTCTGGATGGCCCCTTCGCTTTTGCCCTGTATGTGGTAGCCGCCTTCGGCTCTGACAGATTGGGGCTTCAGCCCTATATGGCTAATGACCGCTATACCGTTTTGGCTGAGGTGCTTGACGATATCAGCCTTCTCCTTGCCGCCCTCTATTTTGATGGCCTGGGCATCGGTTTCACGATAGACGCGTACGGCATTCTCCAGTGCCAGCTCTTTGCTGGTATAGCTGCCAAAAGGCATATCGAA
>CAMZLC010000001.1 GCA_947311605.1 uncultured Sulfurovum sp. | reverse complement strand
TCATCACTGAGAGCAAAAGTGACGGCACTGAGGTAGAGTATACTTATGGGAATGACCTCTTAAGTGACGGCACGCATAGTTTCCTCGCCGATGCACTCGGCTCTACCCGTGGGCTTGCAGATAGCACGGGAGCACTCACGGACGCTTATGTCTATACACCTTATGGGGAGCTTGCTAACCATGATGGCACTAGTGAGAATAGTTTCCTCTTTACCGGAGAGCAGTTGGATAGTGAGACTGACAACTACTACCTAAGAGCCAGATACTACAACCCAACCACCACACGCTTCCTCTCAAGAGACACCTACGACGGCAAGCTCATCGACCCGATCAGTCAAAACCACTACCTCTATGCCGGTGCCAATCCGGTGATGTATGTGGATCCTAGTGGGCATTTTCTTGTCTCTACTGGGTTTGGTATCGCTACATTGACGGAGCTGTATAGTATACCAACTATGCTATGGTTGCAAAACAAGCAAAGATATCATAAACCAAATTTCATGAATATATCTTATTCTGTGATAATTGATGGCGGCATAAAAGTAGTTAGTGAGGTTCGCTTCCCAACAGGAAGAGATAATTTGATTAGCTTAATTAATCGACTAGACTTTTTGACTGATAAAGAGAGAAACGAATATAGAACTTCGGCCACAATAATATGGGGAATGGGTCTTTATCCGGGTGCACCTGCACTAACCACAATGGCTCAAGAGGCTTCATTTTTCCTATTGGCACATTATGCTATTATGACAAATGAGATCAATAGATTAATGGGGAGATAGATGGATTTAAAGGGGTGCATTTTTGATTTGGTGTTGTTGTCTGTGGCGATAACTGCACTGATGCTATTTGTTGACTTGCCTGCAAAGCCTATATACTATTCAGCATCTATTTTTATCTTTTCAATACTTTCATTGTTTATTCTGCGAATAGATAGCAAATACTACAATCTATTTTTGTCATTGATTGTAGGCATTATTCTGTCGGAATCACTTTATATGTATTTAAATCATGTATATTTATTAAAAATATATGATGACAATATGATAAAAACAACGTTGGAGGCAAGAGATAATCCTGATCATATATTTTGGGTCATAGGAAAAGCAATGTTTGCACTGTGGCCGATCTTTTTTGGACTTGTGCGTTGTAAGAACATAAAAAATATGGCCAAGATCATCCCCTCCCTCAACCTCAACCTCATCTCCACAGTAGACCAAGAGTGGATCACCGAGATCAAAACACGCAAACAAAAGGGAGAAAAGTGCAACGCCTACTCCAAAGAGGGAGCCGCAGCCGCCAGACGCAAAGCTAGAGCCTTGGGGATCGAGGAGTGCTTTGTGGAGTTTTTGAGTGAAGAGGAGATCAAGGAGAAGAGAGGGTGGTAGAGAGGGTGCTGTACAATTTGTACGGATGCAGAAGATAGGATCGGTCTGGAGATCTGTGTAGTTTTAGAATGTTTCGATATAATACCGACCCCTATTTCTATATGCAGGGAAATACAAGAAAGGAGCCAAAATGCCAAAGATGAAGAGCGTAAAGGGTGCTGTTAAGCGCTTCAAAGTGAAAAAAAGTGGCAAGATCAAAAGAGGGACGGCGTACAGAAGCCACATCCTGACCAAAGTCGACGGAAAACACCACAGACAGATGAGATCTGCCAAGTATGTTGACAGTGCAGATGCCAAAAACATTAAAGCCTGTATTGCATAAGTGTTGAGATAAGCTAGTTGCCCCCGATCAGGGGAAAGTTCAAACAGAGAAAATGTTTGACACCTATTTCTAAATACGGAAAACGGTAAAGGAAAACCATGAGAGTAAAAACGGGTGTCGTACGAACCAGACGACACAAAAGACTACTAAAGCAGGCCAGAGGATTCTACAGCGGTAGAAGAAAGCATTTCAGAAAAGCCAAAGAGCAGCTCGAGCGCTCACTTGTATATGCATATAGAGACAGAAGACAGAAGAAGAGAGACTTCAGAAGACTCTGGATCGTCCGTATCAACGCGGCAGCCAGACTCAACGGGATGAACTACTCTACATTTATGCACGGATTGAAACTGGCCAGTATCGAACTGGACAGAAAGATTCTTGCGGATATGGCAATGAATGCACCGGAGAGCTTCACCAAGGTAGCCGATGCTTCCAAGGCAGCACTTAAAAAATAACCTTTATCTCCAGCCGGGCAATCCTGCCTGCTGCTGGACTTTCTATCTCTGAGGAAGTCCTCTTTTTATCTCCCGCATCGTTTTGTTGAGTTCATTGACGACAGACTCCATGCTTCTCATCCATTTTTCCATGAAATTTTTGGTCTTATTCAGATCGATCTGCATCTTGGTGTCGGTGATAATGATGCCTGTTTCATCTAGAGAGTTTATCTTCTCTCTTTTGAGTGCGGCCTCTATTTTGTCGAAGCTTTTTTGCATCTTTTCCCCGATACCATGCAGAAATACTTTGGTTTGCTTGGTATCTATGATGATCCTGCCATCGTCCACTGTGATACCCATCGCCTGGGCGGAGGTCTTGGGTGTCTGTTGGTGGGCAGGGGTGATGGTGCTCTTCATGGTAGGAGCGGGACTCTGGATATGTTTTTGCAGAGGCTTGCTTATTTGTGCTTGATCGACAGTTGCCTCCTCGGGGGTTTCCTGACAAGCGGACAGAAGGAATATGCATGCCAGCAGTACCCATAAAGTCTGCATATTCATTATGACTCCTTCAGGTCATTATACTAAAATTCTCTGTTTACCATTTTAACTAATGGTTAATTTTTCATTATCTCTAATAGGATATATTTCTGTACTTATAGTGCAAAATAAGCAGTTTTCTAAAGAATTTTATTAAAAAATATGGATTTTACTTGACAACTGATATTATTTAGTATAGAATTAGAGATAACTTAATGTATGGGGAGTAGATAAAAGTAGATGAAAAAAGTATTATTTGCATTTTTAATCGTAGTAGTAGCCGCAGGCACACTGCAGGCCAAGCGTACCAAGATCAAGATCACAGCATATACGGTCGCATCAGGGGATACACTTTTTACTATCGCAAGAAAATACCATACCACGACAGAAGAGGTGCGCAAGAGCAATAGCCTCGATAGAAATCAGCTGATCAGGGTAGGGCAGATACTAAGAGTGCCTATCAATACCTATTTCCCTAAAAACAGAGATAAAAAGCACGCACTTTCCAAAAAAAGCAACAAAGTAAAAAAAGGTAAAGTCTCCTATACTATTGCCAAGGGAGATACACTGTTTGTTATTGCACGCAGGCATCATACTACGACCCAGGAGGTCAGAGATGCCAATGGTATGGAGCGCAATGCTTTGATTCGTGTGGGGCAGGTGATCACGGTACCCATCAATACCTATTTGCCCAAGAAGCAGAAGGCAGAGAATAAAATTGTTCAAAAAATCGCCAAAAAAGGTAAGGTGCAGTATACGATAACAAAAGGAGATACGCTTTTCAGTATCGCACATAAACATCATACAACCACCAAGGAGTTGAGAGAGGCCAATGGTATGGAGTACAATGCCTTGATCCGTGTAGGGCAAGTGCTGACTGTGCCTACCAATACCTATTTCCCTGACCAAACCACAAAAGAGAGTGCAACAATAGCAGCAAAGAAGAGCAGCAAGGAACCCAAAGGTATTTATGAAGTACAGAGTGGAGATACCCTCTTCTTAATCGCCAAGAAAAATCATGTAACCCTCAAGGAGATCATGGCGCTGAATGATATCAAAGCCGGAAGCGTGATCCGAATAGGCCAGAAGCTGAAGGTTTCCAAGAAAAGAGCATTCATCGCTGCCAAAAAGTCTAGCCCGGCATCTAAAAGCATCTTGAAGCGGTACAGAACAAAGCAGGGCGATACACTCTTTGGTATTGCCAAAAGACACAAGGTCAGCGTCAAAAAGCTGAGAGTACTGAACACCAGACTTAAAAAAGTAAAAAATATACATAGCAGGCTCAAGCCAAATATGCTTTTGGCAGTAGCAAAAATCAGCAAAACAGTACCTAAAAAACCCAAAACGTATCGTGTCAAAAAAGGTGATACGCTCTGGTTGATCGCCAAAAAGCACAAAACCACAGTCAAAAAACTCAGGGCACTCAACAAGCTGAGAAGAAGGGCTAAGCTCTATAAGGGCATGGTGCTGGCTGTGGAAGGCAAAGGGAGCAGTGGCGCCAAGGTGACCAGACAGCGTATAGCTAAGAGCAAAAAAAGCAGTACCAAAAAGAGAAGGGTCGCCTCTCGTGCCCATAAGGGAAAATCCAGCAGTAAGCGTCTGCGTAATGCTTTGGCGATGCTCAATGGCAGGGGCGGTAGAGGAAGCGGTAGAAACTCACATGTGATCAGAACAGCCAAAAGATATTTGGGTACACGCTATGTCTGGGGCGCGCAAGGTCCCAACCGGTTTGACTGTTCTGGTTTTACACAGTATGTGATCCGCAAAAGCAAAGGCGTAAGGCTCCCTAGGGTTTCCAGAAAGCAGGCTTATTATGGCAAGTATGTCAGCAGGAGAAACCTGAGAGCAGGAGATTTGATCTTTTTTGATACATCTCACAGAAGACGAGGCTATGTCAACCATGTCGGTATCTATATTGGAAGCAACAAATTTATCCATGCCAGCTCCGC